>JAFZPL010000071.1 GCA_017550355.1 Oscillospiraceae bacterium
CCGCTTCTGCAGCTTTTCCAAGCAGTTTGCATCGCAGTCGTCCGGAATGGAATACGACTGCGGCACGTCATCCTCATCCGGCAGATACACTTCGGGTTCAATGTCGTACTCCTCCGCTTTGATCCACTTTTCGATCACGGAGAGGGCGATCGCTCTTTTGCGGCTTGCAGAGGTGTTCTCAAGAATCGCATTCAGATAGGCATTCACGACTTCTCTTGCGGCTTTTGCGTCCTCTTCCGGCGTCGAATCCGCATATGTCCGCGGGTTTTCGGTGCGGTTCAGACGGGAAATGCCGTACACTGCCAGCACGCAGAACACCACTGCTGCGCAGAGCGCGGCGGCCTCCATCACACGGCGCGTAATGCGCGTTTTGCGCGTGACCTCGGCAATGTTTGCAGTACCGGGCATTCCGTCCGTGTCCGCATCGTCAAACGGCGCAGTCTGTTCCACAAGTTTTTCGTCCGCATACTGCATTGCTTTCAGCAAGCTCAGATTCGTGATTTTCATAGGTACTGCTCCTTTCTCAGAATCGTTTGGAGTTTCTTCCGGAGACGGTGCAGCGTAACGGTCACGCTGTTTTCGGAAACGCCGTTTTCCGCCGCGATCTCACCCGTCGGCATCATATAATAGTAGCGCTGCATGAACATGCGGCGGCTCTTTTCCGGCTGCTTGCGGAGAAATTTGCCGATGATGTCCCAGAGTTCGCGGAGCTCGGCATCTGCTGCGACATCCTGCCCGTCTGCGGCGATCTCCGCCAGCTCGTCCAGCACCAGCGGCATCTGGTCGCCGCCGCGTTTCAGTGTGTGCTGTGCTTCCGCACGGTCAAGCGCAAGATTGCGCACCGTTGCCACGAAATATGCCCGCAAATATTCGGGCTTTGCCGGCGGGATGCTGCACCAGATTTTCAGAAGCGCGTCGTTCATGCACTCCTCCGCGTCCTGCGCATTGCCTAAAATCTGCATGGCAACCTGCCGGCAGAGTGCGCCGTAGTTTTCTGTGATAACACGAAGCGCGGATTCGTCGCGGTTTTGCAGAAGAATGAGGATTTCGGGATCTTTCATACGTTTCTGCCCCCTTTCACCCTATATAACGAGAAACAGTTTCGATTCATTACAGGTTTTCTGAAAAAATTTTTCCGCCCCATCCAAAACGAATGAGGCGGACTGTTTGCTGGATATGCATAAGCAATCTGATGGCGGGATCCGGCAGAAGAACACACACACTGCAAATAAAAGGAAGCCATCGCGTATGGGCTCCACGCCCCACTTCTGCGGGAAACGCTTATGCATGTTTATATTATAGCACAATCATCTAAGTTTGTCAACATCCACATGTTAATTTGTGACGCGAATTTTATACTGCTTTTTTTCATATTCTGCCGGCAAAATAATCAGAAAATCTCCGGCAGACACAGAGGCGGACAATGCCCGCCTCCTGTTTGCTTATTCTTCATCCGGATCGTCTCCGTTCTGCGGAAGCTCCAACACCTCAACGCTCCGCAGCTTGCGGTTGATCGCACGGGTACGCGTACCGACCAGCTTTTCCAGTTCCTCGCCCGCCTTGGAGATCTTCTCCTGCGTCGCACGAAGCACCTTATCGAATTTCTCAAACTCGCCCTTCGCCTCGCCGAGGATCTGCCATACCTCATTGCTCCGCTTCTGGATCGCAAGCGTCCGGAATCCCATCTGCAATGAATTGAGCATCGCCGCCATCGTAGAGGGGCCTGTCACCGTGATGCTGTATTCACGCTGGAGCATATCCACCGCACCGCTGTTCACGACCTCTGCATAGAGCCCCTCAAACGGCAGAAACATCACGCCGAAATTGGTCGTGTAGGGCGGCTCCACGTATTTATTCCGGATATCCGCCGCGCATTTCCGCACCGTGAGCTCCAGCTGCTTTTTCGCTTCGGCAATGCGTGCGGGATCGCCGGATTCGTAAGCATCCTGCAGATTCCGGAACGTGTCGCCGGGGAATTTGGAGTCGATCGGCAGATAGACCGTGCCGCTGCCGTCCGCACCGGGCAGGCGCACAGCATATTCCACATGCTCCCGGCTGCCGGGAATCGTTGCGATCTCGTGCTCATACTGATCCGGCGCAAGGATCTCGTCAAGGATCATGCCGAGCTGGATCTCGCCCATGATACCGCGCGTTTTCACATTGGAGAGCACCTTTTTCAGGTCACCCACGCCCGCCGCGACGGTCTGCATTTCACCGAGACTGCGGTGAACCTGTTCCAGCCGCTCGCTCACGGCATTGAACGATTCGCGCAGACGGCTTTCCAGCTTTTCGCTGACCATCGACTGGATCCCGTCCAGCTTCTGCTGATTGGTTTCGGAGAGCCTGTCGAGATGCTCGCTCATCGTGCGCTTCATGCCGTCCATCCGCTCGTTGCTGGAGGATTCCATCGTCTGAAAGCGCTTCTCGAGCATGTCCATCTTCTCCTGTACCGCCCGGCGGAACTGCTCCTGCTGTTCGCTGAGGGCGCGGTTCATCGCGGAAAGACTGTCCGTGAGCTTCCTGTCCATCGTTTCCAGCTGTGTTTTCTGGGCATCACCGGTCTGCCGCTGGATCTCGCCGATCGCGGTGCGGAAGCCTGCCATTTTCTCGTCAAGCGTCGATTGCAGACGGTCGTCCACAACCTTGCGGATATGCTCCAGCTTGCCGTCTACCTCTGTCTGCATCCGTGCAACATGCTGTTCGACTGCGCCGAGCCGGTCTGCCTGATTCTCGCCCATCGTTTTCTGGAGCGCGGTGATGCTCTCCCCCATTGTCTTCACGGAATTCTGCACGCTGTTTGCCATTTCCTCGCGCAGCTCCCGCTGTGAGGCGTTCAGCCCGTCCTTCACGGAAGAGACAATGGCGCCCGTGTCCGTTTCGGATTTTCCGGCGGTCAGCAGCCGGATCAGAATGATCAGCAGCAAAACGGCGTTGACAATGCCGATCACCAGAATGACCGTATCCATGCAGCGCGTTCCTCAGTCCATCGCAAGCGGGATCGCTTCGACCTCCGCAAAATGGAGTGCCGGTGTGGTGCCGCTTTTCTGAAGCTGTTCCAGCTCCTGTACGGAGATGCGCAGCTTGATATCGTTCGGATCAATATTGTTCGCCTCGATAAAGGGATCCGTGCGCAGACCGACCATTGCGCCGCCCTCATCGAGCAGCAGATTCTGGATGCCCAGCTTTGCGGCGATCTGGAACAGATTGAGGAACTCGTTTTCCTCCTTATGAAGCGCACCGATCAGACCGTATTTCATATCGTCGGTCACATGGCGGTAATGGCGCATCCATGCAGACGCGATCTCCACGTCGCTGAACAGATAGACTGTCGGCATCCCGTCGAAATCCTTCTTGCTGATGAGCGGTTTGCTCATGTGCGTATCCGGCTGGAATTCGGACTTGGAGAGTGCGACAAAGAGCACGGGAAGATCGTAGACTGCCTGCATCAGACGGGTGTAGACGGGCTGCCACTCGCCCTTTGCTTGTATCGCATCATTCAGCTGCTGTTTCAGCGCTGTGATTTCATTGGACATGGTTGATTCCTCCGTTCGGTTCAATATAAACAATAGTATATCATAATCGCAGTAAAATGTCAAGGCTGCGGCAAACAATGCACCGGAATCAAAAAACTGCATTGAACCCATCTCCTTACAGTATTTTTATTGACATTTTCGGCGCTTTGCTGTATAATGATGATATCGGTTCACACCGAAATCTGCCCCCGAAAAGGAGGAATCCATATGAAAAAATACCGCTGTATCGTCTGCGGCGCTGTCTTTGAGGTCGCCGACGGTGAAACGCCTGTCTGCCCCGACTGCATGATGGACGGCGACGCCCTTGAGCTGATCGCGGAGATCCCGGACTCGCCCGCCGATGCCCCCGCTTCCGTCATGGAGCCCGCCGCCATGCACAAGATCCACTACGGTCTGTTCGTGCTCACCGCCAATGAAAACGGCAGAGACAACGGCTGCATCACCAATACGCTCCAGCAGGTCACGTCCGATCCGGTCGCGGTCAGCATCACAGTCAACAAAGCAAACTACACCCACGATATGATCCTCAGAACCGGCAAATTTTCCGCATCCGTTCTCAGTCAGCAGGCGGATTTTGACCTTATCCAGCGGTTCGGATTCCAGTCCGGCAGAAAGACCAACAAATTCGCAGCCTTCTCCGACTGCAAACGCGGTTCGGACGGGCTCATGTATATCACACGCGGCACGAACGCGGTGATCTCTGCGGATGTCATCAGCACCGCCGACCTCGGCACGCATACACTTTTCATCGGCAAGGTCACGGAAATGCGCGTGCTGAGCGATGCCCCGTCTGCCACCTACACCTATTATCTCCAGAATATCAAGGTCACGCCGAAACGCGAGGGTACCAACGCCGAAGGCAAGACCATCTGGCGCTGTGTGATCTGCGGCTATGAGTACATCGGCGACGAGCTCCCCGCAGACTTCATCTGTCCGCTGTGCAAGCACCCCGCTTCCGACTTTGAAAAGGTCGATCCCCAGACGGAGACAGTCACCTCGCCGAAATCATCCGGCAGTCTCGCAGGCACAAAGACTGAGGAAAACCTCCGTGCGGCATTTGCGGGCGAATCGCAGGCGCGGAACAAATACACATATTTCGCCGCTGTTGCCAAGCGAGAGGGCTATGAGCAGATCGCCGATCTTCTGCTGAAAACCGCCGAAAACGAAAAGGCGCACGCGGAAATGTGGTTCCGGGCGCTGGGCGGCATCGGTACGACGCCGCAGAATCTCACCGCCGCCGCGGAGGGCGAGAATCACGAGTGGACAGAGATGTATGTGGAATTTGCAAAGACCGCAGAGGAAGAGGGCTTCTTCGAGATTGCGGCACAGTTCCGCATGGTCGGAGAGATCGAGAAGCACCACGAGGAGCGTTACCGTGCCCTTTTGCAGAATGTCGAGATGCAGGAGGTCTTCAAGCGGTCTACGGTGAAGGTCTGGGAATGCCGCAACTGCGGGCATATCGTGGTCGGCACGGAAGCACCGGCAGTCTGTCCGGCTTGCAAGTACGCACAGAGCTTCTTCGAGATCCACGCAGAAAACTATTAAGCAAAAAAATGTTTCCGACAGATTAGAAATGGGACAGAGCCATTATAAATCATCGCGCAGCGATACCGTTATCAACAAACAAAAAGAGAAACAGCCGTGTGCCGTTTCTCTTTTTTGTTTATACGGTCAATTCGATGCGGTTGCCTTCGCCGTCCAGAACGGCGCTTTCGTAGTAGCCGTCGCCTGTCGTCCGCGGCCCGCTGACGACTGCATAGCCGTCTGCACGCAGCCGTTCGGTCAGCCGGTTCACCGCCTCATTGCTTCCCAGCGAAAACGCGATATGCGAATAGCCGGTCTGCTCGTTCTGCCTGTCTGCGTCTGCAATGCCGGTCTTGGTCATGATCTCCAGCCTTGCGCCGCCGTCAAATGTCAGAAAATACGAGCAGAAGCCCTCTTTCGGATTCTGATACAGCGCATTGGACACCGCCCCGAAATATGTCTCAAAGAACGCCTTTGCGGCTTCCAGATCCCGCACAAATAATGCAGCATGTTCAATCATCATGGTTCTTCTCCCCTTGACAGCCTGATATAGTTCACGCCCAGTGCAGCCAGCTTATCCCGCATTTTCTGCACCTTCTCCGCGGAAAACCGCCTGCCGATGCAGTTTTCGAGCATGTACACCCTGACGCCCGTTTTTGCGGCGCCCTTCGCCGTAGCGCCGACACAGCCGCACTCATCCAGCCCGCACAGCACGACTTCGCTGTAGCCCTGCTGCTGCATATGTGCGCGGAATGCCTTTGCGGTGTAGGTGTCCGGCAGATTCTTCTCAAAATAGAGATCGGACACGACATCCAGCCCGCCGTAGAGCTCTGCGCCCGGTGTACCCTTGATCGAAAAGCCGATGAACCACTTGTTTGTGATGATATTCGGGAACATCTGCGCGATATAGATGATATCGTACCCCTTTTCCTGATACGTATGCACCGCACGGTTCACCGCGCTGACCAGTTCCTTTGTATCGTAGGAGAACATCGCCTTTCGCTTGTCCCACAGATAATCGTTCTGCATGTCGATCACGACCAGTGCCTTTTTCTCTGCCATGTTTTTCTCCTTATTCTGCTTCATTTTCATTGAATGTGTAGTATTCATGCACCAGACTCTTGTAGCCCAGCTGCTTCATATCCTCGTACCGCACGTTGAACCGTGCTTTTGTCCGTTTCCCGCTCACCAGAAAGCGTATGCAGTCCTGTGCATAAAGGTCGATCACATGCAGGCTCTCCGCCGTATTAATAACCGGGAAAAACCAATAGCTCCAGGTCAGCTCATTGTCGCTGCCCGATTCCGTCAGCTTACGGTTGAAGATGCGGATGAATGCCTTCGCCGCCTTTTCGCCGGTAAGCTCGTTCCGGTCGCGCCACCGTGCCAGCGCACGCGATTTCCGGTGCATTTTGCGCTTCAGCTTCACGACGGATGCCGGCGCGATATCCACAGTGCCGCCGTGATACCGGAATCCGAGAAAATCCCACGGCGCTCCTGCATCTGTGAAGCGTTCCTTGTCCGGATTCAGCCGCAGACCGCGCTCCGCGAGATATCCGCGGATATGGTCTGCACACTCTTCGCATAATTCCCGCGTCGGCGCAAACACGATCACATCGTCGGAATACCGTGCAAAAGGGATCTGCCGCTCACAGAACCAGCGGTCGAGATCCTTCAGATAAAGATTTGCGTAAAACGAGGAAAGCGGCGTTCCCGCCATCACACCTTTGTTTTCCGTGATAATACGGCCGCGGTCGAGCACATGCGGTTCATTGAGCAGCCGGCTGAGAAATGCATACAGTTCCGGATCGTCGGGCATGACTGTCTGCATTTCATCCAGCAGACGGCTGATCGGGATAGAGTTGAAATAGTTGGAGATATCCGCCTTGTATGCATACATGCCGGATATGCCGTGGATATTCGTGAGGCGGCGGATCGCGTCCTTTGCGGTGCGTCCCGGCCGGAATGAGAACAGATTTCCGCTGAACAGCCCGTCATAGCGGCGCAGGATGAGATATGTGAGCAGCTTGAGCACGATGTTTTCGGCTTCGGGATAAGTATAGACCGTGCGCTTTTTCGTGGTGTGCATCTTGCTGATGACGGACTTGCGCGGCAGCGGGAAGGGTTCGCCGTTCCGGATGCATTCGCTCACGGGCAGATAGCCCTTCGCATCAATGAAAGCCCGCAGCTGCGCGGTGAACTGCTTGGTGCAGGCGAGTGAAGTCTTGTATTCATAAAAGCGTTCCCAGACGGCGGGATCCGAAAGCATATCCAGCATCGACATTTGCATTTTCTCCGTATTATCAGAATAAACAGAATCCCCCGTGACACGGATGCCGCGGGGGATCCCAAACAAAAAGAGAAACCGTTAAATCCCGGTAGTTCCGGGATAGACAAAACCGTACACAGGCAGGCTGCCTGCGAAGCACAATATTCAGCCTGTGCCGGGTTCTCCGCAGGCGCAAAAGCGTTCTCTTTCCGATGCGGATTCAGCCGTCCAGCGCACCGCGGACGCGGTTTTCGACGTAGGAGCGCGTGTTCCACCAGCCCCAGTGGTTATAGTAGAACCGGAGATACGGGATGCCCGCCGCCTGACATTCCTCGCGGAATCTCTTGGCGTTGCTGTTGCCGTCGAGAATCTCCACGCAAAGCGCCTTGCGTGCGCCGTCCCAGAAGGTAAAGATCACGGCTTTTCTGCCCTTTGCGGCTTCCCGTTCGATGCGGAACATGGAGAAGGATTCGGTGAAGATCTTCTCGAAATAGAGGAAATACGGTCCCTGGAAAGTAAAGAGATTTTCCTCCTGCGGGATCGTATTCCAGTAGTCGTCGGGATCGGTCTGTGTCTGCTGAACCGGCTGAGGGATATCGCGTGCCGGCTGCTGCGGGGTCGGCTGTGCATTGACGGCGTTCTGGACAGCGTTCTTGATGAGGTCCTCTGCCGCCTGA
>JAFZPL010000072.1 GCA_017550355.1 Oscillospiraceae bacterium
AATTTGCGGGGAGCCTCCGCGGGCTTTTTCGCGGTCCCGGCTCCAATGATCGGGTGTCATCCTCTCGCGTTATAGACAGTATGGAAAAACAGAATATATAGAGGTGAATGTATGAATGCAGAAATGATCATCGAAAAAATCAGGGACAGCATTGCAAACTATGAAGTGTTTAAGGAGATTGCAATGGATATCCGATTCCGCAAATCTGAAATGCAGCTTTATTCATGGTTCAAAAATGTACTTGGAATAGAGGTGTATATGTTCAGATTTGCGGACAGTATCAGTGAAGATAATATCGTGGAAACGATAGTTCAGTGCAGACTGATGAGAATGGCTGAGATGGAGGAATGGAAAGAGGATTTCTGGAATGTCAGCAGGGATGACCGCTTGTTCACATTAAATGCTTTCAGAGATTCTGATCTGATCATTAAGGAAGTCAGGCTGATCCCGCTTGTTACCGTAAAATTCCTGAACATGGTTGAATATAAAATTTCAGAGTATACGCCTTCGGAGGACACCCCAGACATGAAAGATACAGTATGCGATATCATTCGTAATTCGGAGAATATTGAACTCGGCGGGAGTTACAGCGGAGATCATATGTGTCTGTCTGTTTCTGAGAATACGATACTGATCATTGAACATGGGATATGGGACTAGTCATTATTCTGATTTTCCATACTGCCTATAACGCGAGAGGATGATACCCGATCATTGGAGCCAGGAACACTTTTCTCAAATGGGAGTATTTTTATATGCAAAAAAGTACCCGCCGATCAGAAGAACGGCGGGTGCTTTTTTGTTTGGACCGGAAGAATCGGTTTGCAGATCAAGCCTGCTGAGGAGCCTCAGCCGGGCAGGTGTCTGCACATGCGCCGCAGTCGAGGCATGCGTCTGCATCGATCACATACTTGCCGTCGCCCTCGGTGATTGCACCTGCCGGGCAAGCGTCTGCACATGCACCGCAAGCGATGCATGCATCGGAAATCTGGTATGCCATTGTTGTTACCTCCTTGATTGGTATGTTCGGGATATCGCATTATTCAATATCCTCCACTACATTGTATCATATTTTCCGAAAAAAGCAATAGTTTTGGCAAAAGATTAGCATAGGCTTACTTTGTTTGTTAGATGATGCACAAAGATTTCCGCGTGCATTTGTTGAGATTGAATAGGATGACTTCAGCCCTAGTATTTCAGTATGTTTTGTGTATATTCTACGAATAAAACGCGGTTCCGGAGAACGTGCTGACGCTCCGGAACCGCGGATTTTACTGCACGATCTGCCGCACAGCGCGGACAAAATGCTCCGCTTCCTGCGGACGGTTCATTACAGAGGGTGCAAAACGGACGGTTCCGTAAGTCTCTGTGCCGAGTGAGCTGTGCGCAAGCGGCGAACAGTGGATCCCTGCACGCACACAGAATCCGCGTGCGGCGAGCTGTTCCCCGATCTCCGGCGCGGGGATCCGTTCATGCACAAAGCTCACGACAGGTGCATAATCCGCATCTGCGTGCCGGAATACGGTGATGCCCGGAATCTTCCGCAGACCGGAGATCACCTGTTCGCAGAGCGCAGATTCGTGGGCGAAGATATGCGATATCCCGAATCGCTGCACGAACTGCATCCCTGCATCCAGCGATGCGATTCCCGGGACATTGACCGTTCCTGCTTCGAGTGCGTCCGGCAGAAAATCCGGCTGGCGCAGCGAATTGGAGAGTGAGCCCGTGCCGCCCTGCATCAGCGGTGTGAGCGGAACGGTGCCGCGCGAAAGCAGCATGCCTGTTCCCATCAGCCCGAACAGTCCCTTATGCCCCGCCGTGCAGAGCAGATCCATGCCGTCCGCCAGCGTGACCGGAATCACGCCGCATGCCTGGGCGCCGTCCGCGATGAAGCGCAGCCCGTGACTGCGGCACAGCGCGGCGATTTCACGGAACGGCAAGATCTGCCCCGTGACATTGCTGACGAGGGTGCAGATGACGGCTCTGGTCTGGGGACGGATCAGGCTTGCGAAGGCGTCGAGTGTTTCGGCGCTGTCCGGAAAGACCGGCGCAGCAGAGTAGGTGATGATGCCGCGTTCTGCGAGCGCCGCAACGGGGCGTGCGACGGAATTGTGCTCCAGCGCACTGATGATCACATGGTCGCCTTGCCGCAGCGTGCCGTGAATTGCAAGATTGAGCGCGTGTGTGCAGTTTCCCGTGAATACGACGTTTTCCGGCTCTGTGCCGAACATTGCCGCTGCCGTTTCCCGCGCATGATAGACGATCTCTCCGGCGCGTCTTGCGAGCGGATGCCCGCCGCGTCCGGGATTGCCGCCTGCATTCCGCATGGCAAGCGCGGCGGCGTCATAGACCGTCTGCGGCTTCGGGAATGTCGTCGCGGCATTGTCGAAATAGATCGGTGTATGCATATGCAGCCTCCCTTCTGCGCATACCCTAGACCGGCTGATACGGGATCCGCGCCGCATTGAGCAGGGCGGCAAGCTGGTCTGCGTCCCCGGCGACGGTGAAATGATAGACACAGCCCTCCCGTGAGGCGGTTTTCTGCATGCTGAAATGATAGCGGTACCGTTCCAGCAGACGGCGCGTTTTTTCGGTATAGGTCTCCGAACGGACAAGAAAACGGATCTGCATATTGGTTCCCCCTTTCCGACCGCTGTCTTGCCGGATGCGGTCTGCTCTATGATATGCAGAATCGACAGGATCTGACACGGCGGGCAGCGCACGCCTGCTTTTTCGCGTTCTTCGTATTCTGATAGTAAAAAGCGCCCTTTTTTCCTGTTACCTGTTATTCCTTGACATGAGCTGATTCCTGTGGTATAATGGATTATCAAAAATGCTGTAAACGCAAACGGAGGTGCATTCCGATGAAAACAATGCTTTCGATATGCTTGTCTGCTGCATTGCTCCCCGGCAGCATGGGCAGCTTGCCGATCGCGGAACAGCCGTTCTCTGCTGCGGAACAGCCCGTCAAAGCGGGCG
>JAFZPL010000073.1 GCA_017550355.1 Oscillospiraceae bacterium
CCCGCCGCTTTGCCGATGAGCGCGGTCTGTGCCGCTTCAAGCCCGCTTGCCGCAAGCAGCGTGTCAATCTCATTCAGCACCGGCGAAAGCAAGTACACCGCCGATGCTGTCAGCAGCACACCCAACAGCAGCGTCAGAAGCATCGCCTGCTCTGCCGCATAGCGTTCCAGCAGCTTTGCGGTCAGCACTGCCGTAACAGTCAACCCGGCGATCTGCAGCGCCGTCACCATAGCCCGAACACCGTTTTGACCGTCGTGAAGAGATCCTGAATCTCGTTGATGATGAGCATGAGCACCACGATTAGCCCGGCAAGTGTTGTCAGCATTGCCTGTTCCTCGCGCTCCGCCCGTTTCAGCACAAGATTCAGCACGGCGACGATGATGCCGATGCCCGCCACCTTGAAAATCAGGTCTATATTCATATTCCACGCCCCGTTTCCTCAGTTTACAGCAAGACGATCACGAAAAAAATGCCGCTCAGGATGCCCATGCTCTGATAGAGCCGTCCCCGCTGATCCGCCCGTTCCTTCTGCTCCGTATACAGTGTTTGCAGGCGTTCCGCACAGAGCTCCAGCACAGCAAGCTGCCCGTCCAGCGCCGTGCTGCCGAGTGTTTCACCGACCGTTTCCACGACCTTCCGCGCCTCCGGCGTAAGCGCCGTATCCCTTGCGGCTGCCTGCGCCCAGCATGCTGGGAAATCCTCCGCATTTGCCGCCGCATCCTGCAAAAAGCCGATCGAACGGAAGGACGGTTCCGCTGCAAGCGTCCGGAGCATGTCCGGAATCAGCGGGAGCGTGCATTTCAGCTCTGCCATCATGGTGATGACCAGCTGACGCAGAATCCGAAGCTGCTCGGTGCGGCGGCGGAGCGATCCCGCAGCAAGACAGCCAAGCTCTGCCGCGGACAGTAAAAGCAAAATCATGCCGAACAGTTTCATATGCCTGTCCTCCGCAGCATTTCCGACTGCAAAACCTGCCCGCAGGATGCACCCGTCCCAAGTAAAACCGCACGCCGGAAGATTCCCGTTGCAATGAGACCGGACAGCTGCGGTTTAGCGTACAATTCCGCGATGGAACCCGCATGCACGGATGCAATCATGCCAACACCGGTCTGCGCCGTGTGCAGGATCGCTTCGCATTCCGCTGCGCCGCCGAGTTCATCGCAGACGATCCATTCCGGCGACATCACGCGCACCGCTCTTTCAATGCCCTCTGCTTTCGGATAGCTGTCGAATACGTCAGTCTGCGTTCCGACATCAAACTGCGGTACACCGTTTTGCACGGCGGCGATCTCTCCGCGCTCATCCATCAGCGCAATCCTCTTTGTTTTGCCGAGGATCCGCGCCAGATCGCGCAGTACAGTTGTTTTTCCGGAAGCCGGTGCGCCCGCGATCAGGAGTCCGTCCCGCCCGCCGCGCTGCAAAATGCCCGCAGCGATTGTTTCCGCACAGCCAATCCGTGCTGAGGCGATCCGGATATTCATGCTGCTGACGGTGCGGACAGTCTCCAACCGATTTTCGGACAGGACCGCCGTGCCGCAGAGCCCAATGCGATTACCGCCCGCTGCCGTGAGAAATCCGTTCCGGATCGCGGTCTGGACGCTGTGAACCGAGTGCATGCAGGCATTCTGGAAGAGCGTATCCAGCATCTGCCGCGTCACGGCAATGCCCTCTGCCGTTTCCGGCGCTAGCTGTCCGTCCGGCAAAACTGCGTATTCATCCCCGCCGATTACCGCGTGCAGATTCCGCCCGATCCGCAGCCGGAGTTCCTGCACGCGCTGCCTTTCACGCTCCGCGATCCGGCTCACAGGCATTTGCAGTGCTGCCGGAAGATATGGTAGGATTTTCGCAAACCCGCTTTGTATGTCCATCTTGTCCCCGCCTTTCTGTCACATTCTATGCGTGTACGCGGCAGAATAGACGTAAAAAAGGCAGAGGTCAAAGCCCCTGCCTTTTGTGATGATTCACTTTTCTGTAAAATCTGCGATCTCCTGTTCCAGCAGCCGGAACACGTTTGCGATCAGGAATCCGTCTGCAGCGGCGTGATTCATGCGCACCGTCACGGGCATCATCAGCCGCCCGTTTTCCTCGCGGTATTTTCCCCAGTTCACGATCGGCGCGAGATACATATAGCCTTCCGGCAGCTCAAGATGCAGGCTGTCGTAGGAAAGCCACGAAATATAGGATGCCTCGAACCAGTTCGGGTGATTTGCTGCGTCCAGCAGATATTCCCGTGTCTGCTGCGCCGCATGCAAATCATCGAGCGCATGGCGGTAAAACTCGGCATACTCCTCGTAATACATGGAATAAACCGGCGTGCAGGTCACAGTGTCCTCGTGGAACACGTACTGTGTCGGATGAATCACATCCCAGCAGATCAGCTCGTCTGTCTGCCAGAGATATGCCATTTTGTAATCGTCGCGGGAGTTGAGCACCCTGCAGAGCAGATAGAGAAAATTCAGATAGATTTTTGTCCCCCGTGCTCTGGAATACTGCACCAGATCTGTGACATCCACACGCGCAGTGATCGACACAGAGCATTTGCAGTCCTCGGAAAAGTGCCTGAAGACGCCTTTTCTGTAATACGCATCCCTGTTGATAATCCTGTAGTCCATGCTGTTCTCCTGCCTCCGGACTGCCTGTTACTGTAAGGAAAACGATGTCTCAACTGCAAGCTGACCGCCCAAAATGCCCTTATCCTCCGTCGGCTGATACGCAAAACGGATGATGTCCTGATCCTTGACATCCATCTTGAACATCTGCGGCGGCTTCTCCTTGCTCACCATCGTTTCATAGAGCACTTCGTTGTCACCGTTCAGCACCTGAAATTTGTATTCCGACGCAAGACCCCGCGCCTCCATCGGAATGAAAACGGTACAGTACATCGTATCGAACTTCCAGTAAGTCGATTTCAGAGAATAGGCATCGTAATACGTCTGGCCTGGCTCGAATTTGCCCGCGCTCTGCACCATCGCATACTCGTGTGAATTGCCGACTGTGTCGGTCACATTGTTTTCAATATGGAACGCACTCTGGGTGTCCGTTATATTCGCAGAGGTATCATAATAATTAATCTGCTTAATGCTCGTCCATCCGTTCGGGCTGTTGGCAAGCTCATCGAACCAGGAATTCGGATCATCCGGCCAGATATAACGGTCATTATCCCCGAACTCATCATCGTCCCAAGCATCCCAGAGCCCCGGATCTTCATGCACAACATAACCGTCTTGACCGCCGTTACTCACATCTCGGACGAAAGCGACGGAAAGCACGGTTCCGACTAGAAGAGTCACAGCGAACACCCCGGCACAAACCGCGATCAGCCAGCCGGGCGTCTTCTTCTTCCCGCCGGCTGTCTGCGGCTGCATATAGGCGCCGTTCTGCATCTGCTGATTCATCATCGCCTGCTGCTGCCAGTACATATCCTGATTCATCTGTCCCTGCTGCATCTGTTGCTGCCAGAGCATATTCTGATTCAGTTGTTCCTGCTGCCACTGCATATTCTGGTTCATCGGATCCTGCGGCATCTGCTGAAACTGCATGTTCGGATCCGGCTGCTGCGGGAATCCAGTGTTGTTGAAATCCATTTTCGACCAATTCCTTTCTGGGACGGACATTGAAAAGCGTATTCATAATTAAACAGATCCGCAGAGCATTCACCCTGCGGATCCGGAGCAATGTTTTGTTCAGATGCCGATATTGCCGGTGCTGTCCGCATTGAAGAACTGATTGCTGGTTTCGGTGTAGTAATCGTTCTCTTCGAGGGAGGTGAAATCCTCATCCTCCGGATCGGGCAGACGCGCACCGCACACGCCGCAGAAAATGTTCTTCTCGCTGTTTTCTGCGTCGCACTTCGGACACATCTTGTAGCCGCGGAGCGTATTGAGCTCGAACTTCATCTTCTTGATACGGCGGCGGCGTGCGTCGATATCCTCGCAAAGCGCACGGAACACAGCCGGATCCTCGTCCGGATTCTTGTAATACTTCTTGCCGAGATCTGCGAAGATCTCCACGATGCGCTCCTCCTCATAAAGGATTTTGCGCCGGAGATTGGACACCTCAGAGAGGTTCGCCATCTTTTCAGAAACGCCTCTGCCTGCATCACTTACTCTGTCAAAAAGTCCCATATGTAACACACTCCTCTATCTGTTCGCAGGAAGATTCCCCCTGCAGTCCTCATACTGCATATGCACACTCCCGTGCATCACATGCCCGTATCATCATTATACACAATTTTCATGCAAATGTCAAGCATTTCGCGGGAAAAATCTGAAAAAATGATATGCAGAATGATAGGTCAGATATCATAGGCCTCCTCAGCCGTGAGGATCTCGATGCCGTTTGCTGCGAGCGCGTCCAGCGCCGCCTGCTCATTGTCCGCACAGATGATGGTGTCTGCTCTGCCCGGCTTGCGGTTGACGAACGCATACATGTATTCCACATTGACATCCGCCGCGCTCAGTGCCTCAAGCACCTTTGCGACGCCGCCCGGAACGTCCGGCACCTTGATGCCGATCACATTGGTCTTCTTGAATGCCCAGCCGTTTTCTGTCAGGAGTGCTTCCGCTTCATCCGGCTTATTCACGATAATGCGCAGGATGCCGAAATCGCGGGTATCCGCAAGGCTCAGTGTACGCAGGTCAATGCCCGCATTTGCGATCAGGCGTGTCAGCTCTGCCATTTTGCCCTGCTTGTTCTCAACGAAAATCGAAAACTGTTTGATCGTATTCATAAGATCACCCTCCTTGTCCGGTACGGTTTATCAATCATGCAGCTTGCGGCGGTCGATCACGCGGACTGCTTTGCCCTCGCTGCGTGCGATGGATTTCGGGGAAACCAGATGCACTTTCGGATTGATGCCGAGCATTGTCTTGATTGCGCCTGCCAGAGCCTTTTCCTTGTCCTGGACTTCCTTCATCTTGTCGGAGAACTGCTCTGCGTTCATCTCGACGCTGATATCGAGCGTATCCGTATTGTTCTTACGGTCGACCTCGATCAGGTAGTTCGGGGAGTAACCCTGCTCGATCAGCACGGTCTCGATCTGGGACGGGAACACGTTTACGCCGCGGATGATGAGCATATCGTCGCTTCTGCCCATCGGCTTGCACATCTTGATGAGCGTTCTGCCGCAGGAGCACTTGCCGCGCGTCAGCTTGCAGAGATCGCGGGTGCGGTATCTGAGCAGCGGGAATGCTTCCTTCGTGAGCGATGTGAACACCAGCTCACCGACGGAGCCTTCCGGCAGCACCTCACCC
>JAFZPL010000074.1 GCA_017550355.1 Oscillospiraceae bacterium
ACACGGGCTTGAGCAGTGCATGTCCGGCGAGCTGCTGGAATTTGAGGGCGGCATCTCCGGCATGGCACTGAACCTTGAGCACGATTTCGTGGGCGCGGTACTGCTCGGCTCGGATCACGATATCAAAGAGGGCGCACAGGTTCGGCGTACCAAGCGGATCGTTTCTGTGCCGGTCGGTGAAGAACTGCTCGGCAGAGTCGTGAACGCGCTCGGCGAGCCGATCGACGGCAAAGGTGCGATTCAGTGTGAAAAGACCATGCCGATTGAGAAGATCGCGCCTGGCATTATTACGAGAAAATCCGTTCACGAGCCGATGCAGACGGGCATCAAGGCGATCGACTCCATGATCCCGATCGGCAGAGGACAGCGTGAACTGATCATCGGCGACCGTCAGACCGGCAAGACCACCATCGCCCTCGATACGATCATGAACCAGAAGGACACGGGCGTGATCTGTATTTATGTGGCGATCGGTCAGAAGCGCTCCACCGTCGCAAATGTTGTGGAGACGCTGACCAAGGCTGGCGCGATGAAGTATACGATCGTTGTTTCGGCAACGGCATCTGAGCTGGCGCCGCTGCAGTATATCGCACCGTATTCCGGCTGCACGATGGGCGAATACTTCACCGATCAGGGCAAGGATGTGCTGATCGTGTATGATGATCTCTCCAAGCATGCAGTTGCCTACAGAACGCTCTCTCTGCTGCTTAAGCGTCCGCCGGGACGTGAGGCATATCCGGGCGACGTGTTCTATCTGCACTCCCGTCTGCTGGAGCGTGCATGCTGCCTGAACGAGAATTACGGCGGCGGTTCGCTGACCGCGCTGCCGATCATCGAGACACAGGCGGGCGACGTTTCCGCTTATATCCCGACCAATGTCATTTCCATCACCGACGGCCAGATCTTCCTGGAGACGGATCTCTTCAACGCGGGCGTGCGTCCGGCGGTCAACCCCGGCATCTCTGTTTCGCGTGTCGGTTCTGCGGCGCAGATTCCGGCGATGAAGAAGGTGTCCGGTTCGCTCAAGCTGACCTATTCGCAGTACCGCGAGCTGCAGGCGTTTTCGCAGTTCGGTTCGGATCTCGACAAAGACACAAAGGAGCGCCTTGCAAAGGGCGAGCGCGTGGTCGAGGTGCTGAAGCAGGGCAAATCTTCGCCGCTTTCCGCGCCGGATCAGGTCGTGATCCTTTATGCTGTCACGAACAATCTGCTCAAGGATATCCCTGTGAAGCGAATTGCGGAGTTTGAGGATGCACTGCTGACGGAATTCGATGAGACGCACAGCGAGATCATCGACGAGATCACAAAAACAGGCAAATTTTCAAAGGAGACGGAGGCTGCAATGAAGGCAGCGATCGTTGAATTTGCGGAGAAATTCATCTGAAAGGAGGGCGTGACACATGGCTGCTGCCAATATGAAAGCCATTAAGCGGCGCATCAAGAGCGTGGAATCCACCATGCAGATCACAAAGGCAATGGAGCTGGTGTCGTCCTCCAAGCTCAGAAAGGCGAAGGAACGCGCGGAGCAGGCAGTGCCGTTTTTCAATCTGCTGTATCAGACGATGAGCGAGGTGGCATCCGAAGCGGTTGGGTTCCGGAGCATTTTCACGGAACTGAAGCCGGAGGGTGCGGCGCTGATGGTCGTGATGGCGGGTGACCGCGGTCTTGCAGGCGGCTTCAATCTGAACGTATTCCGCAAGGCTGACGAGCGCGTGAAGGAACTCAAAGCGGAGGGACGCGAAGTCATTCTGATGACTGTCGGCAGAAAAGCCTCCGAGCATTACCAGAAAACAGAGCTGCGCATCCTTGGCACCTTTGACAATATCGGCGAGACCGTCACCACCTACACAGCCCTTGATATGGCGGAGCATATCGTGCACCTCTGCAAGGAGGGACATATTGCGATGGTGGAGGTATTCTTCACAAACATGGTCTCTCCGCTGGTGCAGGAGGCGCGGCAGATGCAGGTCATTCCTGTGCCGAATCTGGAGCGCAATCCCGGCGTACAGAGTCTCACCAATTACGAACCGAGCCCCGAAGCGGTGTTCGATTCGCTGATTCCGCAGTATCTGGCGGGCATCCTTTACTGCACGATCGTGGATACCTACGCCTCCGAGCAGGCGGCGCGCCGCATGGCAATGGAGAACGCGACCGACAATGCGCAGGAGATGATCGACGATCTCTCGCTGAAATACAACCGTGCGCGGCTGGCATCCATTACGCAGGAGCTGACGGAGATCGTGTCCGGCGCAAACGCGCAGAACTGAACTTGATTTATCATGCATAATGAATCGCCGCATGGAATGGCTCGTTATGCATTATGAATTCACAAAGAATTATGAATTCGCAAAGAAAGTAGGCTATACCTATGGCAATCGAAGAAGCAAAGCGCGGCGGCACCGGAAAGATCGTGCAGATCATCGGTGCAGTCGTGGATGTGCGCTTTCAGAAGCATGAGCTGCCGAGACTGCTGAACGCGATCGAGTGCGACAACAACGGGCAGCGGCTTGTGCTGGAGGTCGCGCAGCATATCGGCGATGACATCGTTCGCTGCATCGCTATGAGCAGCACGGACGGACTTGTGCGCGGACTGGACGCAATCGACACCGGCAGCCCGATTCGTGTGCCGGTCGGCAGGGGAACACTCGGCAGAGTGTTCAATCTGCTCGGTGATCCCGTTGACGAGCAGCCTGCACCGGAATCGGCAGAATACTGGCCGATCCACCGCGATGCGCCTTCCTACGAGGAGCAGGCGGCATCGTCCGAGGTGCTGGAGACAGGCATCAAGGTCATCGACCTGATCGCGCCGTATCTGAAAGGCGGCAAGATCGGTCTGTTCGGCGGCGCAGGCGTCGGCAAAACCGTTCTGATTCAGGAGCTGATCAACAACGTGGCGAACCAGCACGGCGGCATCTCCGTTTTTACGGGTGTCGGCGAGCGTACCCGTGAGGGCAACGACCTTTACCACGAAATGAAGGACAGCGGCGTTCTCGAAAAGACCTGTCTGGTGTACGGACAAATGAATGAGCCGCCCGGAGCAAGAATGCGTGTGGCACTGTCCGGTCTGACGATGGCGGAGTATTTTCGCGACACCGAGGGACAGGATGTGCTGCTGTTCATCGACAACATTTTCCGTTTCACGCAGGCAGGTTCGGAGGTTTCCGCACTGCTCGGACGTATGCCGTCCGCCGTTGGATATCAGCCGACGCTTGCAACGGAAATGGGTGCGCTGCAGGAGCGTATCACATCGACAGGCAAGGGCTCGATCACTTCTGTTCAGGCAGTTTATGTCCCGGCAGATGACCTGACTGACCCGGCACCTGCAACGACATTCGCACATCTGGACGCAACGACTGTTTTGTCCCGTCAGATCGCATCGCTCGGTATTTATCCGGCAGTCGATCCGCTGGAATCCTCTTCCCGTATCCTCTCTCCGGAGATCGTCGGTGAGGAGCATTACCGCGTGGCGCGGCAGGTGCAGACCATTTTGCAGCGTTATACCGAATTGCAGGATATCATTGCGATCATGGGCATGGATGAGCTTTCCGATGAGGATAAGCTGACGGTTGCCCGTGCAAGAAAGGTGCAGCGCTTCCTTTCCCAGCCGTTCTCTGTTGCAGAACAGTTTACGGGCATGGAGGGCAAGTATGTGCCGATCGCAGAGACCATCCGCGGCTTCCGCGAGATCATCGACGGCGAGCACGACGATATTCCGGAGTCGGCATTCCTCTTTGCGGGAACGATCGACGACGTTCTGGAAAAGGCAAAGCATATGGAGGATGATGCGGAATGAGCACCTTCCAGTTGCAGATCATTACGCCGGAGAAGATTTTCTTTGAAGGAAATGTGCAGCGTGTGATCGTTCGGACAACGGAGGGCGATGTCGGTATTCTTGCAAAGCATGAGAAATACGTTGCTGCGCTTCCTTCCGGACCGATCAAGGTCACGCTGGAGGACGGCACGGAGCGTATTGCGGCGCTGTCCGGCGGTGCGGTCAAGGTGTCACCGTCGCAGACTGCCATTCTCGCGAACGCTGTGGAATGGGCAGAGGATATCGATATCGACTGGGCAAAGCGTTCCGAAGAGGATGCACTCAGACGCAAGGAACAGTCTAAGAATGCGCATGATATGGAGCGCGCGGAGCTGAAACTGCAGAGAGCGCTGAACCGTCTGCGCGTATCGTCTATGAAGCAATGATGTTGATTTGTGAGGAAATTGCATGAAAAGTTTGAAGACGCTGTTTTCCGTGACGCTCGTTCTGATCATCGTGGGCGTGGTGTTCCTGATGGATATTCCCACATTTATGATGATCAAGCGCGGGCAGGTCAAGAATTTCAACGAGCTTTCCCCCAACGAACTGCAGGTGAATGAACCGGTCAAGGGTACGATCGAGATGTCGATCGGTGCATGCGCTGAGCAGTATAAGACAAAATTCGGCATCCGCATATCGTCCGGCAGTACGCTCCAGTATTATGTGCTGTGGATGAGAAATTCACAGGCTGAAGATCACCTGATCCTTTATGAAACCGGTGATTCTGATGAATATGCAACGCTCGATAAGATCACGGATGAGACGGTGAAATATTTCGAGACGCTGAATGAAGCAGAGGAATCGCAGGATTATTCTGTTGTGATCCCCCCGAAGACGGAAATGGCGTTTGAGGGTGTTGTGCGTGAGCCGTCAAGCGAGCTCATGGGTTTGTTCAAGTCCTATTACGATGAGGCCTTCGGAACCAACGACTTCAATGAATATGCAGAGCCTCTGATGATTTCCCGCAGATCGTTCAGCGCATTCACCGGTACAGTCATTGCCGGTCTGATTTGCGCAGCGCTGGGCATTATCCTTGGAATTGTCACATTCATTCTGTGGAGAAAGAGCAAAAAAGAGGGATACTGATCTCATACCAGGTTTCAAACGAAAACGCGCCATTCTGTACCGGATGAGCGCGGTTTCGTGCATATGCGAACAAATATGAAAGAGAGGGATTTTCATGAAACACGCAAAAAAACTGGCAGCTTCAGCCGCTGCCGCCGTCATGCTGATCTCACAGGGCAGTATGATTCCGATGAATGCGTCCGCTGCGGCGGATGAATTTCATGACGACTGGCTGCATGTTAACGAGAATGCCGAGATCGTTGATATGAACGGCAATCCGGTCTGGCTGACGGGCGTCAATTGGTTCGGCTACAATGTCGGCTCGCAGGTATTCGACGGTGTCTGGTCTGCAAATATGCACCACTGCCTCGAACTGATCGCCGATCATGGCTTCAATCTGCTGCGCGTCCCGATGTCCACGGAGATCATTCTCCAGTGGAAGAACGGCGGCAAGGATCCGATGGTCAAGGTCAACACCTACGAGAACCCTGAACTCACCCTGGAGGGCGAAGAGGGCGGCACGATCATGTACAGCTTTGATATCTGGAATCTGGCTGTGAAATGGTGCCGTGAACTGGGCATCAAGATCATGATGGATATTCACAGCGCATCGACGAATGCCGCCGGTCATAACTATGCGCTCTGGTACGATCCGAGTTTCAGCGATGCAGACTGGATCGAGGCGCTTTCCTGGTTTGCAGACTACTACAAGGACGATGACACGCTGATCGCGATCGACCTCAAGAACGAGCCGCACGGCAAGCGCGATGACGGCACATTTGCGAAGTGGGACGGCTCTTCCGATGACAACAACTGGCGTTACGCTGCAGAACGCGGCGCAGCGGCTTGCCTTGCAAAGAACCCGAACCTGCTGATCATGGTCGAGGGCATTGAGGTTTACCCGAAGTTTGAGGAGGGCGAAGACTGGAATTCCAACTCCGTCGATTATACACGCTATCCGTGGAGCCCGTATCACGGCGCATGGTGGGGCGCAAACTTCCGCGGCGCAAAGGATTACCCGGTCAATCTCGGCGAATATCAGAGCCAGCTCGTTTATTCTCCGCACGATTACGGCCCGATGGTCTGGAAGCAGGATTGGTTCCATCTGGAGGGCGAAGCACCGAACTTCACGAGCTATGAGTTCACGACGGAATCCCTGCTGGATGAATACTGGCGCGATACATGGGCATTCCTCGTTGAGGACAAGATCTCTCCGCTGCTGATGGGCGAGTGGGGCGGCTGGACGGACGATGAGCACGATCCCTCCGGCGCAAACCGTCACTGGATGAAGCTTCTCCGCGATTACATGATTGAGAAGCGCATTCATCACACATTCTGGTGCTTCAATGAGAACTCTTCCGACACCGGCGGACTCATGTATGACAATTTCCAGAAGTGGGACGATGTGAAGTATGAATTCGTCAAGCCGGCACTCTGGCAGGATGAAAACGGCACGTTTATCAGTCTTGACCACACGATCCCGATCGGTAAGAACGGTCAGTCTCTGACGGAGTATTACAGCACGCACAACGGCATTCTGGCACCGCCGGCTGGCAGCGGTATCACCACGACCGGTACAACGACCAATACGACTTCCGGTACGACCACCGCATCTGAGACGACCGCAACGACGGCTGTTTCCACTTCTGAGGTCTCTGTGACTTCGCAGAGCAGCGATACCACTGCATCTTCTTCTGCTTCCGCTGCGAAGGTGAAGCTCGGCGATGCAAACTGCGACGGCAAGATCACCGTTTCGGATGCTGTTCTCCTGAGCCGCGTCAATGCGGAGGACAATTCCGTAACGATCAGCGATCAGGGACTCGTCAACGGCGACGTGGACGGCGCTGCGGGAATCAGCGTCGGCGATGTCACGCTGGTGCTTAAGTATCTTGCGGGACTTGCAAAGGAATCTGATTTTATTGCACAGTAAACCTTGAAAAAGCCAATGGGGGTGCTTTCAAAGTGAAAGTACCCCCATTTTGCAGTCAGAGCCCAAGTTTCTGCATTTCCGCATCGAAATTCTCCCGCGTGAAACGGAAGCTGATGGGATATTGCCAGTTGTTGCGATGATTATGGCGGAATTCGGTCATGAGGACGAAGCCGCCGTCTTCGCGGAATTTGCAGCAGACAGACCAGCATCCGGATTCTCCGCATCCGTAACAGCAGTAGAGTTCCACACCGTAATCATAATAGTAATCACCCGGTGTCAGTGCCGTGCGGAATTGCTCTGCCATGTATTCGCGTGAGTTATGCCCGTAATCGCCGGGTTTCATCGGCGGAGTTTCCTGTTCAGCAAACGGCGTTTCGATCTCGCGGATCATGTCCAGCAGGCAGACGCCGTTGATATAATACTCCACGCACAGCGGAGGTTTCAGGTCTGGTTCATCGGGAGGAGGTTCTTTCCGAAAGAGCCGCAGTTCCAGAATGTCAGTTTGCATAGGGTAAATCTCCTTTTACAGTGAATTGACCATATTATACCATAACCAATTGAAAAAAGCAAGTCACGAAACAATAATTGCCGGTGATCGGCTGATATTTCGCCGTTAAACAGGCGAATCGGCACATAGAAGCACCGGAACGCAAACACAGAGGCGGACACCGTCCGCAGGAGGAACGAAATATGAGTTTAGAAAATGTACCCGCATCGGAGCGTATCCACATCGGATTCTTCGGCGCACGGAACGCGGGAAAATCAAGTCTTGTCAATGCACTGACGGGACAGGAGGTTTCGATCGTGTCGGCGGTCGCAGGCACTACAACGGACGCGGTGAGCAAGAGCATGGAGCTTCTGCCGCTTGGTGCTGTTCTGATTACGGACACCGCCGGCTATGATGACGACGATGCCGCACTCGGTGAACAGCGCATCGAAAAAACGCGCCGCGAACTCTACCGCACGGATATTGCCGTGCTGGTGGCGGATGCGACAAAGCCC
>JAFZPL010000075.1 GCA_017550355.1 Oscillospiraceae bacterium
ACCTATCAGGGCGACGGCGACCTCGCTGCAATCGGTACCGCTGAGACTGTTCACGCAGCAACCAGAGGCGAGAACATCGCCGTGATCTTCGTCAACAACGGCACCTACGGCATGACCGGCGGTCAGATGGCACCGACCACCCTGCCCGGACAGGTCACCACGACCTCTCCTTACGGCAGAGATCCGCGCAAGGCCGGCTACCCGATCCATGTCTGTGAGATGCTCTCCACGCTGGACGGCACTGCACTCGCAGTCCGCACCGCTGTGGACACCATCCCGCATATCCGCGAGACCAAGAAAATGATCCGCAAGGCATTTGAGAACCAGAAGAACGGCAACGGCTTCTCCATCGTCGAGATCCTGTCCACCTGCCCGTCTAACTGGGGACTCACGCCGAAAGAGTGCATCAAGCGTCTGCAGGAGGAGTGCATCCCCTATTATCCGCTCGGCGTTTACAAGGATGTCAACATCGCAGAGGCAAATGCGGATAAGCTCGCAAAAGTGGGAGGTGCAGACTGATGACCTATGAAATTCTGCTCGCAGGCTTCGGCGGACAGGGCATCCTGTTTGCCGGAAAGCTGCTCGCTTACTGTGCAATGGAAGAAAACAAGGAGATCTCCTGGCTGCCGAGCTACGGCCCGGAAATGCGCGGAGGCAAGTGCAACTGCTCCGTTTGCATCTCCGACGAGCCGATCGGTTCGCCGCAGGTGCTTGAGCCGGATCTGCTCGTTGTGCTGAACGGCCCGTCGTTCGATGCATTCATGGGCAGCGTCAAGCCGGGCGGCAAGGCATTCGTCGACAGCTCTATGGTCGATGCCAAGACCGACCGCACCGACATCGAGACCTTCTATGTGCCGGCAACGCAGATCGCAGACAATGCAAATCTTGCAAAGGGCGCAAACATCGTCCTGCTGGGCAAGCTGCTCGCTGAAACGGGCATCTTCTCCTTTGAGACCGTCCGCAAGGCGCTCGAAAAGCATACCCCGGCAAAGCGTGCGCATACCATCGACAACAACATGCACGCACTCCAGCTCGGCGCAGATTATAATGCGTAATTCATAATGCATAGTTCATAATGAAAAACGTCCCCGATACCGGTTATGGTGTCGGGGACGGCGTTTTTTAGTTGGGAGTGAGGAATGAGGAGTGAGGAATTGTGGTGTCGGCTTCGCCGACGGATTTGGAAGCCTGCGGCGCGGGGGATTTCATGATATCCGCCGCAGGCAGCTCCTAACTCCTATCTCCTAACTTCTCTCTTCTTTCATCCCACGCAGCGTTGCGGCGAGCGCTTTCCCGACAAGTGTTCCCGCATAGCACGCCTCCTCCAGCGAATTTCCCTGCGAGCCGACCTCGATCAGCAGGCTCCCGTACGTCAGATCCTGATTGTATTTGCGGTAATCGAACAGGATCGGCCGTGTCAGCCCGGGAAACATCTGCTCTGCCGTCCGCTGGAGCGCACATGCAAAATGAAAATTTTCGCGGTAGTCCGGCATATTCAGCTTGCCGTTGTCGCAGCCGGAAATGATCATGATCTGCGCCGCCTGCTGCCCGTTCACGGTGCAGACCGGCGCAGTGACGGTTTTGCCGGTCGAGATTGCGTCGCGGTGGATATCGAGCACCGCACAGATCGACGGATACTGCCTGAGAATTGCCTTGATCGTCTCCGCGCTGTTGTTGTAGCTGCCGTTCCACTTCGGATAATCATGGATCTCCGCCGCATGGACAGTACGGATGCCCTCGGATTCCAGTGCCGCAGCGATCGCATTCCCGACCGCGACCATATTCTTGTCCGGTTCGGTTGTGCGGAAGCTGAAATTTTCGCCGTATGTATCTGATGCCGTCAGCGGAAAGCTCTCAGTCGTGTGGGTATGATAGAGCAAAACAGCCGGGGAGCTGTCCTCCGGCACATTCAGCGCGGGCGGCTTTTCGCTTTCGGCTCTGAGGTCGGCATTTGTCCAGAAGGTGCAGTTGCGAACCTGTCCGGCGCCGCTCAGCCGGATAAACTGCGTTCCCGTCTGGACGCCGAACTGTTTCCGGATAATCGTTCCGCCGCCGCTGCCTGTATTCTGATATGGGCGTGAGAAATGCATTGCGCGGGAGCTTTCGGATTCCCATGCGATCGCGCCGCTGTCCGCTGGCGGCTCATATACCGCGGGAAGCTCCGGCATGGCGGCGGTCGGCGCAGTCACAATGACCTCCTCGGCATACTGCGGCAAGGGCTCCTCTTCTGCGGGCGGCTCTGCCGTTGTTTCCTGTGCTGTGCCGATCTGCACCGCCTGCATCATCGGCATGAGCCGCGGCAGCACTCCCGCCAGCATGCCGGTCAGGAGCATTCCCCGCAGGACAAGTCCCTTCTGCTTCATATCCATCCCTCCTGCGTTGTATCCTATGCAGCACCGGTGCAGAATATGCTCCGCGGATTGTGACAGAACACGTCCGGCTCACAGAGTTACCCGTGAGCCGGACGTGTTGGCGTATAGAAGTTTTAAGATAATGGCAAATTTAAATTGTGGCTCCGCGCATGATCAGACTTTTCTGCGGAGAGCGGTCAGGATCATGAATGCGGCTGCGGAGAGTCCGAGACCGGTCAGCGCGGCGATCAGTCCTGCATCGGTTTCGCCGGTCTGCACACCGTTCGAGCGGGTGGAAACCTGCGTCTGTGTTGCTGCTGCATTTGTGGTCTGCTTGGTGGTCACAGCGGAGGATTTTGCAGTGGATGCTGCCGAAGAAGCGGTCGAAACGGTGGTTTCTGCCTTTGCGGACTCCGTGGCTGCTGTATCTGCCGCGGTGGATGCAGCAGTCTCTGCTGCGGTCGTGGTCTCTGCTGCCGTTGTGGTTTCTGCAGCAGCGGTCGTCTCAGCGGGCTTGGTCTCTGCCGGTTCATTGACAGCCGGCGCATTCTTTGCCGGAGCGTTTTCCGCCTCGGTGACTGCGATATAGTATTCCGAACAGCCTTTGATCAGCTTGTTGTAATCGGTCAGATCGGCGGTATCTGCGGAGATCTTGTGGGTGCCGCCCTGTGTGAGCTTCAGCACAGCCTTGCCGTCCGCACCGGTCTTGACGCCGGTCTTTTTGCCGTCGATCAGGATCTCGATGCCCTCTGCCGGTCTGTTCTGGCGTTCGGTCGGGATCAGATGCTCCACGCAGACGTCGATTTCAGTGCCGTTCAGAATGACTTCGGAGTAATGCTCGCTCAGATACTTCGAATAGAACATATACATTTCCGGGCAGACTTCCTGTGCGGACCAGTAGAGATAATCGCCGTCGCGGATCTCTCTGTTGTCATTGTACCGGCGGTCTTCTGCGAGCGGGAGCTCATCCTGATTGTAGAGCACAAAGTCTCCGCAGGAGCGTCTGCCCCACATGAAGCCGTCACCGTAGCCGGCAGCCGCGCCGCCGGGGTAGGAATCCTCGTGTGCCTGATAGAGTGCGTCATCGAAGGTCAGCTTGCCGTCACCGTTGTTGTCCTTCACGGTCACTTCTTTATCGAAGACATTTTCGTTCAGCGTGATGCTGACGTGAACCTTTGCGGTGTTTTCAGCGGCGGATGCGGAGATTGCGGAGAACGGGATCATAGCAGCTGCAAGAGCGGTGAACAGAATAACAGACTTTTTCATAATAATACTTCCTTTCAGAAATCACATTGTTTATTGTTGTTATTGTGCTGCCGCTTCTGCAGGGGACGTCAGCGTTCATACGATCGTAGGTTGTTCGGAGGGTGGTTTCTTGCCCCTTCACCTTATATGACGGATTCTGTCAGGAATCGGTCACGCGTTCTGAAAAATAGTTTTTGAAAATATTTTTTTCGGGTGAGGTCACGGCTTTTTTGCCCCTTCGCTTTATATGACCGGATCCGGCTGCGTTTGGTCACACTTTTTTGAAAAAATATTTCCGGATTTTTCGGAGGAACGCAAAAAACGCATTGCTGCGTAGATTTTACAGCAATGCGCTTTGCGTTTATTTCAGTGGAGTTTGCGGAATACGATAAAGAGTGCGCCGGCCAGAGCTGCGACGCCTGCACCGATCAGCGTCATGATGATGTCCGGAAGCGAATCGTCGGTCTGTACGCCGGTCGTACGGACGGCGTGGTTTCGGACTGCCGCCTGAGACTGTGCCGTGGTGGCGTTTGCTTCAGATGTCGGAGCTGTGGAAGTTTTCTCTAAAACTACGGCAGCTGCTGCGGATGTCTGTGCATCGGTCTGCACTTCTGTCCGGGCGTTTGCCTCCGCGGCGGGAGCTGCCTTCGGAAGCTGTGTTGCTGCCGGTTCGACTTTGACCGTGCGCTGCATCCGGCACGGCAAGCCGAGTGCATCGGTCAGCGCGTCGATCGTCCATTCTCCTGCCTGATCGAACGGGATCTCTGCCCAACCGTGAGAATCGGTGAAGATGCCGGTCTTTTCGCCGTTGAGCATGATCTCGACACTGGGTGCAGGCTCGTCCATCGGCTGATTCGGGATCAGATGATTCACAGCGACCTTGAGCGTCGTTCCCTGCGCGATATTTTTGCCGTCGGCTGCCAGTTCATCAAGCTGCGGAGAATATATATAGTATATCTCCTCATACATGCGCCCCGCTTCCCAGCAGAGGCGGTCGCCGTCCTTCAGATCGCGGCGTTGATCCTCCGGATTGTGCAGCAGCGGATCGTATTCCTCGCCGATACCGATATTGCTGTAAAAATAGTCGCCCTGCAGTCCCCAGATGAAGTTTTCGTCGGCGTAGCCGCAAGCCGCGCCGCTGGGGAAGAACTGATCGTGCGCCGTGATGATTGCGTCGCGGGATGTGAGCCGGCCGTCGCCGTTGATGTCGGTCACCGTGAGATCCTGATCCAGAACGGTCGTCGTCTGGCGGATCGTAATATGTACGTTGACGCTGTCCTCCGCGGCAGATGCGCGGAACGGGAGCAGAGCGGATGCAAGCGCAGCAAACAGAATCACAGATTTTTTCATGGGTAACCTTCCTTTCAATGATCGGATATGTATTTTGTTGTTGTTTTGAGGGTGCTTTCTTGCCCTTTCACCCTAAAAGACCGCTTCCGCTTTCCGGTCGTCACATTATTTCAGCAAGTTACTTTCGATTCAGCGAATGCAATAAAACGAAGCTTCACAAAAATATAATTATGTGCTTTATGCTGATTTCGGAGCCGGGCGCAGCGCATTCGTGCCGCTGTGCCGGGAGACTTGCATTTTTATGAGAAATACTGTATAATAGAGGTGTTGTATCCGGATACATATTCAGAAAGGAAAATTTATGTTTTACGCCATATCCATTCTGGCATTGATGGGGCTCTCCGCGCTCTTTTCCGCGTGTGAGACCGCATTTTCCAGCGTCAACAAGATCCGGCTGAAGCATGCCGCCGCGCAGGGCGACAAGCGTTCCGCACGCGCACTGCGCCTTGCGGAGAATTTCGACCGTGCGCTGACCGCGATCCTGATCGGCAATAACCTCGTGAACATCCTCTCCGCATCGCTCGGCACGATCTTCTTCACGCAGATGTTCGGGGAGGGCGGCGTCGGCATCTCCACGATGGCAATGACCGTGCTTGTCCTGATTTTCGGCGAGATCCTCCCGAAATCCTACGCCAAAGCCCATGCCGAGAAAATGACGCGCTTTTTCGCCGCGCCGCTGCAGGGACTGATCTTCCTGCTCACGCCGCTGATCGTGCTGTTCAACCTGCTCTCCAGACTTGTGCAGAGCAAAAAGGGTGAACCGACCGTCACGGAGGATGAGCTCAAGGTCATCGTTGAACAGATCGAGGAGGAGGGCGTGCTTGAGGAACAGGAGAGCGACCTTGTGCGCTCTGCGCTGGAATTTGATGAGACCACAGTCAACGAGGTGCTTGTCCCGCGTGTGAAAATCACGGCTGTCCCGCAGGATGCGGAGATCTCCGCTGTGAAGCGCGTGTTTCTGGAGGAGCGCTATTCCCGTCTGCCGGTCTATGAAGGCACACTGGACGACGTGACCGGCTTCATCACGGAGAAAGACTTTTTTGCGCTGCTCGAAGAGGGCGGAACGACCTTGCAGCCGATCATCCAGAAAATGATCCGTCTGCCGGAATTTGCCCATATCAGCGAGGCGATGAAGCAGATGCAGCGTGCAAAGTCGCACATTGCGCTTGTCGTTGACCAGTACGGCGGCACCAAGGGCATCGTGACGCTTGAAGATATTATCGAAGAGCTGGTCGGCGAAATCTACGATGAAGCGGACGAAGTCGAGGCGATGCTGACCAAGGAAAAGGAGAACTGCTATATCGTTTCCGGCGAATATTCCGTTGCCGATCTGCTGGATGCACTGGAGCTGCCGGACGATATGGTGGAAGCCGAAAGCACATCGGTCGGCGGCTGGGTGACAGAGCTTGCGGGGCATATCGCCGAGGTCGGGGAGACTGTCAGCGGCGACTGGTTCCGGATGACTGTCCTGCAGATGGACGATCAGCGCGTGCAGAAGGTGCGGCTGGAGATCATCCCGCAGCCCGAGGAAGCGGAATAATGCTGTGCGAATCGCTAAAAATTGCAGTATAATCAACATATTTTTGTTCTATCGTTTCTGCCGAAATGAAAGTTTCGTGTAAAACTGAAAAAAATCAGAAAAACACTGGACTTTTTCGCGAAAATCATGTATAATAAATCCGTATTGATTTTGAAAAGCCAAAAGGAGGCAATTTTTTCTATGAAATTTTTGAAGCGTGCCGCTGCGTTGCTGATGTCACTCACCATGCTGAGCAGTGCGACCGGCTGCGGCGAGGATACCGCCTATGCAATGAACATTGACGGAATGGATGTCCGTGCAGGTCTTTATATCTATTACGCAGTCAATGCGTATCAGGATGCAATGAACGTGCTCAGGGACGGCGGCAAGGATTTCAGCGAGATGACCACCACCGAAGAGATCGCCGCTGTGATGAAGGAATCCAACATCGACGGAAAGACCGCTGAGGAATGGATCCAGAACAAGGCTGCGCAGTACTGTGCGGATTATGTTGCAGTCGAGCGCGAGTTTGAAAAACAGGGGCTGACGCTTACGGGTGAGCAGCTTGCCGCGATCGCAAGCAGTGCAGAGGGCTCACAGCAGTTCTTTGGCGCATTCTTCAAGGGTGCGGGCATCGGTGAAGAGTCCATCAAGGCGATCACGCGCAGCACTTACCAGCAGAACGCTCTCTGGGACAAGTATTACGGCGAGGGCGGCATCAAGGACATCAAGGACGAAGATCTTTACGACAACTACGCGAAGAACCACCTCCGTATCAAGTATATCTCCATGCCGCTGAAGGACGGCGAGGGCAATCTGCTCAAAGCCGACGGCAAGGAAGTCATCCAGCAGATGGCGGACGATTATCTCGCACGTCTTGCGAAGAAGCAGGGCAATGAGGCAGCGCTCATGAAGGAAATGGATTTCCTGATCGACGAGCACAATAATTACGTGACCTCCCTTTCTGAGGCTGCGGTCACAACGACGGATGAATCCGGCAACCTCATCACCACGCCGACCACCGCAAAGCTGACCACCGATATCTACGGCAACACCGCAACAACAACGGAGTCGACGGACGAGAGCGGCGAAAGCGGTGAAACCACGGAAAGCACTTCCATCGCAGGCGAGGACGGTACAACGGCAGAGACCACCGGTGAGACCACCACGACCGAGACCACTGCTTCTGCAGAGGGTGAAGGCGAAGGCGAGGGCGACGAAACGACCTCCGCAGCAACCACTGAAACCACCGGCACTACCTCCGAGGAACCCACCACCACGACCACCGAGGATACCAGCTACGATACCGCGAAGGAACGCATTCTGGTTGTTTCGACCAGTGCAACGGACGAGCTGAAGGCAAAGGAGACCACCACCACAGCGGCACCGACCTATACGCCGTGTGAAGTGGTTTACAACTGGGCAGCAGACGATGCAACGACGCTGCTGAAGCCGGAGCTCATCAAGGATGAGGAGTGCTGGTATATCGTCATCAAGATGGATATCAAGGATCGCATGACCGCAGAAGACCTCTGGACGGCAAACCAGGTCGAGAGCACACGCCAGGATCTCTACTATGAGGAGTTCCAGGATATGATCGAGAAATGGGGCGACGCACTGACCGTGAACAGAAACGAGAAGGCGTTCCGCAGATACAAGGTTCTGGATATCGACGTGATGGGATATCAGAACGCAATGATGCAAAGCTATTACAGCGCATACGGTTTGTCATACTGACGGAGAGCGGCGGCAGGGAAGTTCCTGCCGCCGTTTTTTATATCAAAAAGGAGGATGATCTACAATGTCTCAATTCACAGTCCATGAGCCCCTTGCCGCCCAGACCGCGCTCCGGCTCGACCGCGCCGTCAAGGCACTGAACAAGAACCGCTTCGATGCCTGCTGGGTGAAAACAAAGGAGGAGGCGCTCGCGCTGATCCGCGATACGCTGCCGAAGGGCGCTGTCGTTTCAAACGGCGGTTCCATGACGCTTGCAGAATGCGGTGTGATGGATCTGCTGCGCTCCGGCGATTATCAGTTCCTCGACCGCGCAGCCGTGCCGAAGGAAGAGATTGCGGCGGTGTACCGGAAGGCGTTCTCCGCGGATTATTACCTGATGAGCAGCAATGCCGTCACCGAAACCGGTGAGCTCTACAATGTCGACGGCAACGGCAACCGTGTTGCAGCGCTGATCTACGGGCCGGAGCATGTGATCGTGCTTGCCGGCGTGAACAAGCTGGTGCCGGATCTCGATGCGGCAGTCTCCCGCGTGAAGCATGCGGCTGCACCGGCAAACGCGATCCGCCTGAGCTGTGACACGCCCTGTTCCAAGACGGGATGCTGTGCGGGCGCAAACGGTGCGCTGCCCGCAGGATGTCTCTCCGAACAGCGCATCTGCTACCAGTATGTCGTCAGCGGATTTCAGCGTGCAGCAGGACGCATCAAGGTGATTTTGGTGGCGGAATCACTCGGTTACTGATACAGTTATTACGATAAAACAGGGATCCCCGCGCTGTGCAGGGATCCCGTTTTTGTATTCTGTCAGAAGTCGCCGGACTGATCCTCCAGCAGCCGGAAGTCGATCTCGAAATATTTCACTTTTCCGGTTTCGTCGATGCGGGCGCAGCGGCAGTGGACGTAATCGCCGCCGATCTTGCCCTCCAGCGCGTCGTTCACATCGTCATAATCGGTGACTTGTCTGCCTTCGACTGTGATGATATAGTCGCCGGGCTGCAATGCGGTGCGGTTCAGGTCGGAATCTTCGGTGATGCTCATGACCAGAATGCCGACGCCGACAAGCTCTGTCGGGAACTTCTGTTCCTCCTCCTTTGCTTTCGCCTGCGCATTGGCATTGGAGAGGAACTGGATGCCGATGCGGACTCTGCCGCTGACATAGCCCTTTTCCATGAGCTCCGTGAGGATCGGCAGCGCCTCGTTGATCTTGATGGCGAAGCCGAGACCTTCATATTTTCCGGAATCGAACAGGGAGCTGCTGCCGAATTTGGATGTGGTGATGCCGATGACATGCCCTTCCATGTCGACGAGTGCGCCGCCGGAATTGCCGGGGCTGATCGCTGCGTCGGTCTGGAAGCAGTCCATCACAAAATTGGTGGAGTCGGCGCGGATCTTGCGGTTCATGCCGGAGATGATGCCGAGCGAAATGGAGCTTGTGAAGCCGGCGGGGTTACCGAGCGCACAGACCTGTTCGCCGAGATGTACCTCGTCGGAATCGCCGAGTACAGCGGCTTTGAGACCGTCCGCGGAGATTTTGAGCACGGCGAGATCGGTTTTCGTGTCATGGCCGATGAGAATTGCGTCGTATGCGGTGCCGTCGTCGGAATCGTCGTAAAGCTGGACGCTGAACGAATCACCGCCGGTGACGACGTGGGCATTGGTGGCGATATAGCCTTTGTCCGAAAGAATGAAGCCGGAGCCGGTGCCGACCAGTTTTTTATTCGTGTATTTATAGATCTGAACGATGCTCGGCATGACCGTTGCGGCGATGCCTTCGACCGTGTATTTCCCGTTTGCGTCCGTGAGAACGACATCTGTTTCGGTGCGGTGTGCCTGTATGAGATCCACCTGCACGATATCGCCTGCGCGGTAATATCCGCCGCCGGCGGTTCCCTTCTGCATATCCCAGACGATGCAGAAAACCGCAAAGCCGACGACCGCGAGGATCAGCAGCGTGACCGGCAGCTTTACTGTCCAGGGTGTTCCTTTCGGCGGTTCCGGTTCTTCATACTGTTCCGGACGGGAAAAGGGCTCGTCATCGTCCTGTTCCGGCTGCGGCACGTAATCCGGTTCATCATCGTAATTGTCGTCCGGTTCCGGCGTTCGTCTGCGGATCGGAGCAAAGGGATCGCCGTTCAGGACGCTGTCGATGATTTCCTCCGCCTCTGCATCAAAATGCCGCGGCCGCACGGGCGGGAGATCATTCTCCGGAAAATCGTGTCCCGGTTCAAAATCCTCTGTCATGGGCATCTCCTTTCCGTTTGTTACGCCTGTTCCTTCTGCGGCACGCTTGCCTGGATCAGCGGCAGGCTGACGATAAATTCTGTGTATTCGCCGTAAACGCTCTTGACGGTGACGGTTCCGCTGTGGAGCACCATGATCCGGCTGACGATGGACAGACCGAGCCCGACGCCGGTGGTATCCTTGCCGCGGGAGGCATCCGTCTTGTAGAAGCGGTCGAAAATGCGGGAGAGTTCCTGTTCGGTGAGTCCCTCGCCGGTGTTCCGCATATGGATATGCGCCTGTTCTTCGTCCTTTTCGACAGAGAGCGTCAGCTTTCCGCCGTCGTTGACGAATTTGATCGCGTTTTCTGTTAGATTGTAAAAGACCTGCTGCATGAGATCCTTATCCGCAACAACAAGCGTCTTGCGGCAGTCCTCAAGCCCTTCAACAGCGAGATGCTTTGCCTCCGCCTTTTCCTCAAAGAGCAGCAGTGTCTGGATCAGCAGATGTGTGATGTCGAATTGTTTGAAGTTCGGCTTCATGGAGCCTTCCTCGAATTTGGAGATATTGAGCATGGACTGCACCATGCGCGTCATGCGGTTGACCTCCGAGGAAACGATCTTGAGATAGTGCTTCTGCTGTTCCGGCGGGATGGTGCCGTTAAGGATGCTGTCGACAAAGCCGCCGATTGTGGTCATCGGGGTGCGCAGCTCGTGGGACACATCCGAAACAAAGCTCTTGCGGCTGCGTTCGTTGTGGTCGATAAAATCCGCCATGCGGTTCATGGTCGTTGCGAGATAATCCATCTCCGCGTCGCCGGACTCCGCATCCAGACGGGCAGAGAAA
>JAFZPL010000076.1 GCA_017550355.1 Oscillospiraceae bacterium
CTCGGAGCATTCAAACGCCACACCGGGGCCGGAGGATTCGGTCAGACCATAAATATCATATGCCTTGATGCCGAGGGATGCTTCAATCGAACGGCGCATTTCCTCTGTCCACGGCTCTGCGCCGAAGATGCCCGCCTTCAGCTTGATATCCGCCGGCGAAAGTCCCATCTCGTGCAGCGTTTCGCCGATATATGCAGCGTAGGACGGCGTGCAGCAAAGAATGGTCGAACCAAGATCACGCATGAACTGGATCTGGCGCTCCGTGTTGCCGGAAGACATCGGCAGCGTCAGGCAGCCGACCTTGTGAGATCCGCCGTGCAGACCGGAACCGCCCGTGAACAGGCCGTAGCCGTATGCAACCTGGCAGACGTCCTCATCGGTGCCGCCCGCCGCCGTAATTGCACGCGCACAGCAGTTTTCCCACATATCCACGTCATTCTGCGTGTAGAACGCAACAACGCGCTTGCCGGTTGTACCGGAGGTGGACTGGATGCGCACACAGTCATTCAGCGGAACTGCGAGCAGACCGTAGGGATATGCGTCGCGGAGATCCGCCTTGGAGAGGAACGGCAGCTTGTGCAGATCGTCCACAGACTGGATATCCTCCGGCTTCACGCCCTTTGCGTCCATCAGATCGCGATAATACTTCACGTTCTTGTAGACGTGCCGCACCTGCTTGACGAGACGTTCGCTCTGCAGCTTTTTCATTTCCTCGTAGGGCATCGTTTCGATGTCCTCATTCCAATACCTTGCCATTGGAATCAGATCCTTTCATATTAAGATTATAGGTAACAGTCATGGCTGTATTGTCCGGTTATTCGGCGAGCCGTGCCCGCAGCGCGTCGATTGCCGAAAGAAATTCTGCTTTGCGGTCGGAATATTGCTCAGCAATCTCAGATGCGCAGATCTCACCGGTAAGACAGCGCAGTGAATCGGCTGCTTTCCTGCGGAGCGCAGGAATATCGTGCTTTGGCTTTTTGCTGAGAAATTTAGTCTCATGCAACTTTTTCAGCATGGTATCGCGGACATGCTCGTATGTCTCAGCAAAGCCCATGCAATCTCCGGTATAATCTGTGCCGTTTAATACCGCATCGAGCATTGCCGCACAGACCCAGATGTCATAGCCAATCTCGATATCCACGCCGTCGGACGCGGGGCCATAGGGATCTCCGTCCTCGGTGTGCTGATCGGGCTCTGTGACCATGTCAAACTCCATATTCAGATACCACACAAGCTGATTCAGCGCGGCACCCTTACCGTTCGGGCAGAACTCGTACAAATCCTCAAGCGCACGCTTTCCCTCCGCGTCACGGAAGGGTGTCATGCCTCACGCCCGAGCGCGAATGCCTTGCGGTTCATCTCAATGAACTTCTCCGGCACGCACTGGTTGAGCGCCTCCTGCCAGACGGACTCATCAAAATCCATCTTCTTGGAGACAACGCCCATCAGCACCACATTCGATGCCTTTGCGCTGCCTGCCTGTTCTGCGAGAGAGAGCGCGTCGACAGCGGTCACGTCGATGCCCATGCCCTTGAGATTCTCAACGATTCCCTGCGGATAGCTTGCCTTGCCCGTGATGACCGGCATCGGATCAAGCGTCTGCGTGGAAGTTACGATCTTGCCGCCCTTCTTCAGGCAGCTTGCCCATCTTGCAGCCTCCAGCAGTTCAAACGAGATGATCACATCTGCCTCGCCCTTTTCGACGACCGGGGAATACACTGCTTCACCGTATTTCACATAGGTCACAACAGAACCGCCGCGCTGGCTCATACCGTGAACCTCACTCACCTTGACGGCATAGCCCTGCTGCAGCAGAACATTGCCGAGGATACGGCTGGCGAGCAGGGAGCCCTGTCCGCCCACGCCGACGATCATAACTGATTTTGTTTCCATAGTTCGCTTGTCTCCTTTTCTTACTTCACGATCGCACCGAATTTGCAGAGCTCTTCGCAGATGCCGCATCCCACACACTGTGTATGGTCAATGCATGCCTTGCCGTCCTTCATGGAGATGGCCGGGCAGCCGAGCTTCAGACACATCTTGCAGCTCTTGCACTTGTCGGTATCAACGTGCAGCGGCGCATTGTGCTTGACATACTTGAGCAGTGCGCACGGTCTGCGGCTGATGATCACAGAAGGCTCATCGACTGCGAGCTCTTCCAGGATCGCCTGCTCCATCTCGGAGAGCTTGTACGGATCCGCGACGCGGACGCGCTTGATGCCGATCGCGTGGCAGAGTGCAACGAGATCGACGGCGGCTGCCGGATCGCCCTTGAGATTCTTGCCGGTGGTCGGGTTCTGCTGGTGACCGGTCATGCCGGTGATGGAGTTATCAAGGATGATGACCGTGGAGTTGGATGCGTTGTATGCCACGTTGACCAGGCTGTTCAGACCGGAATGCATGAACGTGGAGTCGCCGATCACAGCGACGGTCTTGTTCTGAGATTCTTTGCCGCGCACCTTGTTGAAACCGTGCAGGCAGGAAACGGAAGAGCCCATGCAGATCGTCCAGTCCATCGAATTGAGCGGCTGTGCAGCGCCGAGCGTGTAGCAGCCGATATCGCCGGAAACGGTGATCTTATGCTTTGCGAGGGTATAGAACACGCCTCTGTGCGGACATCCCGCGCACATGACCGGCGGACGGATCGGGAGCTCCTCCGGATACGGCGTGACCTCCGGCTTTTTGCCGAGCAGCTTCTCTGCAATGATGACCTGATTCAGTTCGCCGATGCAGCCGAAGATCTCCTTGCCCTTGCACGCAATGCCGAGTGCCTTTGCATGCTGTTCAAGGATGCCGTCCAGCTCTTCAATGATGTAGACGGTCTTGCACTTTGCCGCAAAATCGAGGAACAGCTTGTCCGGCAGCGGATTGGTCATGCCGAGCTTGAGATAATTGACGGTATTGCCGAGCGCTTCCTTTGCATACTGGTAGGATGCGCCGCAGGTAATCACGCCGATCTCTGCGCCGTTGTTCTCCACACGGTTGATCGGAGCAGTCTCTGCGTACTCGATCAGCTTTCTGGTGCGCTCCTCAACGACAACATGTCTGCCCTTGGCAAATGCCGGCATCATAACGTACTTGGAGGGCGTCTTTTCGTATGCTTTCAGTTCGCGCTCCTGTCTCGGCGAAACTTCGACCGCGCTCTGGGAGTGTGCAACTCTCGTGGCGGTGCGGATCAGCACCGGCGTGTCGAACTGTTCGGAGATCTCATAGCCGAGCATTGCAAAATCCTTGCACTCCTGCGAATCAGATGGCTCCAGCATCGGAACCTTGGATGCGATCGCATGGTGACGGGAATCCTGCTCATTCTGCGAGGAATGCATACCCGGATCGTCCGCAACGGCAATGACCATACCGCCGTTCACGCCGGTGTAGGATGCGGTGTACAGCGGATCGGCTGCAACATTCAGTCCCACATGCTTCATCGCCGCAAAGCTTCTAGCACCCGCAAAGGATGCGCCCAGTGCAGATTCGACGGCGACCTTTTCGTTCGGCGCCCATTCTGCATACACTTCGTCATATTTCGCAATGGTCTCGGTGATCTCGGTGGACGGGGTACCCGGATAGCTGGATGCAAACCGGCAGCCTGCCTCGTAAAGACCTCTTGCGAATGCTTCATTTCCCAGCATCAGCTTTTTCATGAAATTTCTCCTTTGTTATCAGATTCTGCAAATTTATATGTCAGCCGCATGCCGCGTGCGCCGGTCTCGCTGTCACGCGGGGCACGCACACTTCCGACTGCAATATACTGTTTTGTGAGGATATCTGCGGACAGCGTACCGTCCTCCGAAAGATCCTCCGCTGACGGCAGCGTGACCGTCTGTTCATCAACAAGAAACGTGTAAGTCTCGTCCGGCGAAAGCAGCTTGCAGACCTCCGGTGCGATCTTCATAATGAACATGCTGCCGCGGTCAAACTGAATTACCGCAGCGCGGGGCGTCTTGTCATCGGTCTCATGATCCGGCATCACAGCGCGTACCGTCGCGGTGAACGAACCGCTTACTGTGACCGTGACCGGTTCAGCCGGTTCCGATGCCTCCCCGCCGATGCTGCTTCTGCCGTCTTTGAGTCCGGCTTCGTAGCCTTTCTGATAGGATTCCTGCTCATTTCCGGATTTTGCGGACTGTTTTTCACCGTCAAGCAGTCCGGCGGTGTATCCTGCGTTATAACCGTCGTTGTAGGAGGATCTGTCCTGCACGGCGGCGGCTGTCTGCGTCAAGGTGAGTTCGGTCTGCACTGCTGCCGCAGTTGTTCTCGTTTCCTCCGCATATGCTGCAAACTGTGCAGCCTCCCTTTCTATCGTATTCATGGAAGACCGTTCATCCTCACCGCCCATGGAAAGGAGGATCAAAACCAGAATCCCGAATCCGACCAGCGCCATGATGAACAGAATCACGGTCAGCGTACTTTTCTTGAATGTCATGCATCCGCCTCCGTTCGGAACACTCCGGCAAGATACTTCGCCACAGCGTTTTCGGTGTTGCAGCCAATCACAAGATCCGCCTTTGCTTTCAGTGCATCTGCGGCATTGCCCACGGCGATTTTGCGGTCACAGGCGGAAAACAGCGGCAGATCATTGAAATTGTCACCGAAACCGACCACCTGCCGTGCGCCCGTCATCTCCTTCAGACGCAGGATCCCGTGATATTTCGAAGCATCCGGCGCAGACATTTCAATATACCAGATTTCCGGCTCATACACATCCCTGTAATACGAAACGGAGACGCCGGGCAGCTGCGTGACTGCCTCATAAAAAGGATCCAGCACGGCTTTTTCGGCATGCAGTGAAAGAAAGACGGGATGCATACCCGCAATTTCCCGCATAGAATCCATTTTCAGAAACGGCTTGCCGAACTGTCCGCTGCGCACGCGGTAATATTCCTGCATATGCGGCGTATTCAGCTCAGTATAGCAGCAGACAAGCGTGTCCTCCGGCACACAGAATACAAATCCGTTGAATCCGAAGGATGCGATCAGGTCGGTGAGACGAAGGAATGCGCTTTGTTCAATTTCCGCGGCGTAGACGATGCGGTCTGTGCGCGGATCGTGCAGCACAGAACCGTTTTGCAGGATGAGCGGAAGCTGCATGGGCAGCCCATCCAGAATCTGCATCACGGAATAGCTTGTGCGTGCCGTTGCACAGGAAAGCGGCAGCCCCGCCTCCAACAGCGGCGTCAAAATCTCGCGGCTCTCCGCCGAAACGGTTGCATCCGGCATCAGCAGCGTGCCGTCAAGATCGGTTATATACAGTGTATCAATCACGGTTTTGCTCCACAGGTCCATATTCGATCCGGAGCGACGGAAGCTCCGTGACCGTTGCGTAGCTGTTCATCAGCCCGTCCGGCTTTTCGAGATCGTTTCTGCCGTCTGCAGGCGGTGCGAAGATCTTCAGCGTCAGTTCGGCGGGCGCGTCGATATGTCTGCCGAAAAACGCGGGCATCAGGTCGATAAATTTCGTTTCGGGCGATTTATAGAACCACCGCCCGTTCAGCTCGATCATGTAGTTGCCGCTGTCCGCGAAGGTCAGCTCGCAAAAATGCGGATCGCCTTTCAACCGGATATGCAGCGCGAGCCCCTCTGCATCCTCGGAGCTCCCCCATCGGAGCGCTGCCGGCAGAGATGCTTCGCCGCATTCCGTCATCTGCGGCAGAAAAAGCTCGTCCGCGATCCATTCGCGGAAGGTCTGCATCACGGGCTGTTCAATTCCGACACCCGGATGGTTCGGATCCTCCGTCTCCAGGCCGAGTCTGCCGCGGTCGCGGAACTGATAAAAGTTAACCGCCGTCAGCCAGTCCTCTTCGTCCTCTTTGCGCATCCGGAAGAAACTGTCCACCATCGTGCACTGGTCATACGGGCCCGTCACGTCGCCGTCTGCGTTGAATTCACTCATCATCATCGGCTTCGCGCTGCCGCCGTTCAGCGCCCGGAACCGTTCGTAGGAACGCTTCGTCAGCGCATAGGTCTCCGCAATACTCCAGCGGGCATGTGAATGACCGCCGGAAACAGCCGTGTCAAACGGCCATCCCCAGTGCAAAGCAGGATATTTGTCCACAGACCAGATATCCGCTGCGGGGATCGTCTTTGCAAATTCCTGTTCGCGCACCATTTCCGCTGTGTCCGGATCCTCGATGCCGCCGATACAGATCACAGTCTGCACATTCGGCGCGTAGGCGCGGATCACATCGCTCGCATGCACGAAAAACGCCGCAATCTCTTCGTAGGATGCACGTCTGTTGAATGCAAACCAGTTTCCCGTCGCCTCATGATTCAGCCGCAGCATCACCCTGCCGTAGGGCAGAAGATCCTGCGCAAGCGCGATCAGGTATTCGTCGGGAAGATGCGGATCGCAGGTCAGCGTGAGCGTCACATCCTGCCCGTGGCGGCGGATATCCTCCATCTGCTGAAAAACTGCGCTCGTGCGGCTGCCGTGCAGGCCGCCGCCGTAGGGGTAATAATCCTCATAGGGGTAATCCCACTGAGACTTCACATTCATGTCCGGAAAAGCTGCGCTTGCACGGACGGGGAAACCCTTGTCCAGCGGATAATAGCAGTACATCAGATTGACCGAACGCATCGGTCTGCCGAGTTTTTGCAGGATATAGTCCTGCGGGACATATTCGCCGCGCTCGCTGCCGTCCGTCAAGTCGGCGGCACAGCGGGCGGATCCCATGTGGATGCGCGTAAGCCTCTGGCTCATGCTCTGTTCCTCACAATCATGAAAATATAGTATACTATCTTTTCACGTTCTGTTTTCCGATGCATCCGGTGTTTTGTTATTCTGCGAAATAGCGGTCGAGCATTTCACGCTTGAGCTTCCAGAGCGGCTCGGAGAGATCGACATAATAGACATGCGGATTCTCGAAGCGCTTGACCTCGTCCCAGATCAGGTCGAGCTGTTCCTTGCAGCGGGAACGGATCAACTCGATATCCGGACTCTCATAGACGCATTTGCCCTTTTCAAAGACCGGCACCTGCAGCTTCACGGCGCGGAAATTGGTCAGCGTCTTGCGCTTGTAGGTGAATTCCGGATCAAAGATCACATAGGGCTCGGCGGTGTTGATATCCTCGTCGCGCAGCGTAATCACATCCGCGATCGCCATGCCGGTTTCGCCGTCAAACAGTCTCCACGGCATCTTACAGCCCGGATTCGTGATCTTGGAGGCATTCTCCGACAGCTTGATTTTCGGGATCATGACCGTCGGCGCATCGACAGTGCCGCATGCGGAGAGCTTGTAGACACCTGCAAACACCGGCTCGGAACGCGATGTGACCAGACGCTCGCCGACGCCGAAGCTGTCGATCTTTGCGCCCTGCACGAGCAGATCGCGGATCAGGTACTCGTCGAGCGAATTGGAGGCGATGATCTTCACCTCCGGCAGCCCTGCTTCATCGAGCATGGCGCGTGCCTTTTTGGAGAGATACGCGATATCGCCGCTGTCGATGCGGATCGCCTGCGGGACATGTCCCGCCGCCTTGAGCTCCTTGAACACGGTAATCGCATTCGGCACGCCGGTTTTCAGGACGTGATACGTATCAACCAACAGCGTGCATGCGTCCGGATATACCTTTGCATAGGCGCGGAACGCATCCAGCTCTGTCGGGAACATCTGGATCCAGCTGTGCGCCATGGTGCCGAGTGCCGGAACGCCGAATTCTCTGTCGGAGATCGCACATGCCGTGCCGGCTGCGCCCGCGATATAGGCTGCTCTTGCACCAAACAGAGCACCGTCGCTGCCCTGCGCACGGCGCGAACCGAACTCCATGACCGGTCTGCCGTCTGCCGCACGGACAATTCGGCTTGCCTTCGTCGCGATCAGCGACTGATGGTTGACCGTCAGCAGCAGCATCGTCTCCACGAACTGTGCCTGCATCGCCGGGCCGCAGACCGTTACAAGCGGCTCGTGCGGGAAGATCGGTGTGCCTTCCGGGATCGCCCAGACATCACAGGTGAATTCAAAATCGGCAAGATACTGCAAAAACGCCTCGGAGAAGATGCCTTTTTCGCGCAGATACGCAATATCTGCATCGGTGAAGCGCAGATTCTTCAGGTAGTCGATCGCTTGCTCCAGACCTGCCATGATCGCATAGCCGCCCTGATCCGGCACCTTGCGGAAAAACAGATCGAAGCACGCATGGACGCTGCCGAGACCGTTTTCGAGGAAGCCGTTCGCCATTGTCAGCTCGTAAAAATCCACGAGCATGGTCAGGTTCCGTTCGGCAAACAGGCTGTGTCCGCCCCGCCGCTGTTCCATATCATATCCCTCATTTCCAGACAATGTCTTCACTAATTTGTTAGAATATTTACGCGGCATACTAATACATACCGCCTTATACATTGTACTACAAAATTATGTTTTCGTCAAGCGTTTTTTGAGGAAGAATCCGCACGGATAAAAAAATCATGCATTCAGGCTTGCATTTTGTGCTGAAATATGGTAAAATATAAGTAACATCATCATAGCGGCAAAAAAACATTTTATCCTATCAATTCAGTGCAGAAAGGAAAACCAACCATGAGTGAGATTCGTAATCCGGAGCTTTGGGAAAGCGGCGACCGCAAGATCGCGTGGGTCAAGGGCAACATGCCTTTGCTGCGCAGCATCGAGGAGGAATTCTCAAAGACCAAGCCCTTTGCAGGCAAGCGCATTGCCCTGTCCATCCATCTGGAGGCAAAGACCGCATATCTCTGCCGTGTGCTTGCTGCGGGCGGCGCAGAGATGTACATCACCGGCTCCAATCCGCTCTCCACACAGGATGACGTCGCGGCCGCGCTCGTTCACGGCGGTCTGAACGTCTTTGCATGGCACGCCTGCACACCGGAGGAATATGAGGCACATATCCGCCGCGTGCTTGAGATCCAGCCGCATTTCATCATCGACGACGGCGGCGACCTCGTCACGCTGATGCACAACGAATACCCGCAGTATATCGACAACGTGATCGGCGGCTGCGAGGAGACCACGACCGGCATCCTCCGCCTCAAGGCAATGGCTGCCGCAGGCACACTGAAATTCCCGATGATGCTCGTCAACGACGCAGACTGCAAGCATCTCTTCGACAACCGCTACGGCACCGGTCAGTCCGTCTGGGACGGCATCAACCGCACCACGAACCTGATCGTGGCGGGCAAGACCGTTGTTGTTGCTGGTTACGGCTGGTGCGGCAAGGGGACGGCAATGCGTGCGAAGGGACTCGGCGCAAAGGTCGTCGTGACCGA
>JAFZPL010000077.1 GCA_017550355.1 Oscillospiraceae bacterium
CACAAAACACCAACGCGAGACGGGCGCATCCGAACAACCAAAAGCCCGGAACGCGAAAATGCCCGCGGGGGCTCCCCGCCGCGAAAATGCCAGCGGGGGCTCCCCGCCGCGAAAATGCCGGCGAGGGCTTCCCGCCCCGCAAAAAAGGGGCTCTGCTGCGGGCAACAGCAGAGCCGGATCTTGAAAGCCTATACAGAATGGAATTGGAAATTGGAACACATCACAACAACCGGATGGCTTGACCGCTGCCGTGCCTGACTCACTGCACCGCTCTTGCCTTTCCTTGCGTTTAGTATACATGAAATACCTGAAAAATGCAATAGCAAAACATGGATTGTAGACATTTTGCGACCGCATTGAGAACAGTTCGTCACCCAATTGCAATCTTTTCCGACAGCGATTACAAAACAGAATCGGGAGGCGTATGCCTATGATGCATTTTTATAAGACAATCGGCGGCAGGCTCACCGCCATCGCGGACGCAGAGCCGGGCTGCTGGGTATCGGTCTATGAGCCGACACCGGAGGAAATCACCCGCCTGACAGACGGCTTCGGGCTCGACGTCGGCTTCGTGCGTTCCTGTCTCGACGAAGAAGAATCCTCCCGTGTGGAACGCGAGGACGCGCAGACGCTCATCATCATCGACACTGCCGTGGCAGAAGAGCACAGCCGGAACAATACCTCGCAGTATTACACCGTTCCGCTGGGCATCATCAACACCAAGGACTACGTGTTCACGATCTCGCTGCGCCGCAATGAAGTCCTTGCGGCAATGGCGGAAAGCGGCACGCCGAATATTCAGACCGATTTCCGCACGCGCTTTGTGCTCCAGATCCTCATCCGCATTTCCGCCGGCTTCGTCTATTATCTGAAGCAGATCGACAAGATCTCCTACCAGATGGAACAGGAGCTGAGCGGCGCGATGAAGAATCAGGAGATCGTGCAGCTGATGGGACTCGAAAAATCCCTCGTTTACTTCACCACATCCCTGAAAGCGAACCTCGTGACCATCGAAAAGATCCAGCGCGGCAGAGTGCTGAAGCTCTACCCCGAGGACGAAGACCTCATGGACGACGTGGGGATCGAGTTTCGGCAGGCAACGGAGATGGCGGGCATCTACAGCGGCGTTCTCTCCGCAATGATGGACGCGTTCTCCTATGTCATCGCGAACAACCAGAACGCCGTGATGTGGCGCTTGACGATCATCACCGTGATCATCGAGATCCCGAACATTATTTTTGCATTCTACGGCATCAACACGGATACGCTCCCGTTCCGGTCGAGCTGGGTGTATGCCGTTCTCGTGGCGATCGTCGCAACGGTCATCGTCACATTCGCACTTCTCCGCAAACGGAGATTCTGAACCCTCTCCCATATTCCACACAGAAAGGCGGAAACGAACATGAAATTCACCGAACAGATCACTTTTTACAAACTCCTGCTCAGTGAACTGCGCCTGATCCCCGTGACATTCACGGAAGACGCACTCAGCGAAGCAAACCTCGTGTGCGCTGTCACGGCAAACGAGGAACTGTCCTCCCTCGGCTGGACGCTCTCACCGGCGGACACCGTGAAGCTCTCGCGCTGCGAAGAGCTCCGCTCGTTTCCCGCCTATGTCCGGAACCTGATGGAGGATGTCACCGCAAAGCCCATGTACCCCGATTTTCCGAAGCAGGTCATGGAGATGAGCGAGGCGAAATTCCGCTTTCATCAGATGCTCCACTATCTCTCCACCTACGGCATGGAGACGGTCACCGGCGAGCCTGTTCTCCGCGGCTGGCTGCCGAACGAGCCGGAAACCGAGAAAACGCAGGAGCCGGCACATCTGCTCAAAGCCCGCACCGTGCAGCTGATCGACATCCGGAGCGCGGCATATGAAGCATTCTGCAGGATCCTCTCCAAAAACGAGCGCATGACGCTCAAGGAAACGCAGATCATCGGCATGTGTCTCCCCGTCCTCACCGCAGAACAGATCACCTCTGCAAAGGTGCCGTTCAAGGAGAATCTCACGCAGCTCTTCTCCGCGCTGACCGCGGCAGACGCACTTTCCGCGGAGCTGCGCCGTCTCTGCATCTGCGGCATCTGCCAGCACACGGGCGACGTCTGGAAGTGCATCGACAGCCATCTGCGCCGCCGCCGCTACCATTTCCGCACCGCCGAAAAGCGCCTGTTCGTCAAGGTGCTGGAAAGCTATCCCATCGGCGATTTCCGCACGAATCTCATGCTTTCCAATCTCCGCCGCGAACGGATCCTGCTTCTGCTCAAATTCATCGACTACAACACCTATTCCCGCAGCCGCGAACACAAGGATGCCGTCCGGATGCTCCGTGCCGGCGAGCTGCATTCGTGGGAATCCGACGTGATCCGCCGTGTCCGCAGCCATGCGCCCGACACGCTCGCGTTCATCGCACAGCGCCCCGGCATGATGCTCCGCATGATGACGCTCCTGCTGCGCAGCGGATTCTCCAAGGAGGAGATCGCCGCGCATCTCAAACAGCATGCAGCGGAGCTCCGCACGCAGACGATCGTGACCATGCTCAACAAATTCGCCGGCGATCCCGCGCCCGTCCCGCAGAATGCCGTCACTGACGAGCATATCCGCACATGGGAATACTACATCGAGACCGACGGCTCTGTGCTGCTGCCGGAATCGGTCACGGGCAAAGATCCGGTCTATGCGGAATCGAAGGAGGATCTTCACAAAATCCTCGATGAGAACCGGAAAAAGCGCGAAGCCATTGAACGCAGGAACGCGGAATTCCCCGTACTCGCAGAGATCTGCAAGGCGCTGCTGGGCGGCAATCTCGCAGCAAAGGCGATCCCGTACCGCGGCAAAAAAGCTGCGTTCCGGTTCGGCGAATTTGCACCGGAGCATTCCATGATCCTCACGAACGACAAATCCGATGAGGGCGGCTACATTCCCTCCGGCGTTGCATACCGGATCCCCGAAACGGCAGAACGCATCCGCTTTTTCGTCTACTGGAACGACAAGGAGCGCGTGGATGTCGACCTGCACGTCACGATCAGGCTGAAAGACGGCAGAACTGTCAACGGCGGCTGGAACAGCAAATATATCGCGGACTGCATGGCGTTTTCCGGCGATATCACCCACAGCGACGCCGCGGAATATTTCGACATTGACCTCACCAAGGGCACCGTGGAGTATGTCACCGCAACAGTGCATGTCTACCGCGCATCGAACAAGGGCTTCTTCAGCGATATCGAGACCTGCTATGTCGGCTGCATGGCTGTCCGCGGGATTGGCGAAAAGGTGAAGCTCTACTCCCCCGCGAACTGCATCTTCACGCATGTGCTGAAATCCAATGTGCAGACGATGCAGTACGGCTATGTCGATGCCGTGAAGCACTGTGTGGTGTTCATCGGTCAGCCTGTTGCCCCCTGCAACTGGAACAGCGACGCGGGCAAGCTGCGCACCAATTTCAGCATGCAGGAATATCTGGAGATCCTCTGCCGCGCACAGGGCATGACCGTTGTGCCGGAGGATCAGGCGGATGTCATTTTCGTGCTCGGCAAGCCGAACGCGGAGAATGAGATCAGCCTCAAGGACTGCAACTACTTCATGGACACGCCGAATAACTGATCCCTTGCAATGTCCGGCATCTGTAAAAGAGAGCCAAACTGAAGATAACGAGTATTTTCACTGCTCTCGCTTTCGCTCTCAGTGTATCTTTTTCTGCATTTGCGGCGGATGATTTACAGCCTGATAAAACATACTCCACTGAAAACGGCACAGTGTATTTCAGCCGGGAAGATGAAAAATTCTCTGTATACAGTACCGCATACAGAAGCTGCGGACAAAAACGGATGTTCGTTCACGCCGGAGGGCGACGGCACATTCACAGAAAGTGATATTGCCGCACTCTCCCAATCTCTGTTCTGCGCAGAAACAGCGGAAAGGGTATTCCTGATTCTCCCTCCTGACAGGATTCTCTGCAAATAATCAGATGCTTTTTTTGGAAACAGGGCTTGCTTTTTTTCCGGTTTTGTGGTATAATATGAACAGTACAGGCGTTCCCCGCGGCAAGGCTTCTGCCTTCGTGATGGCTTCCTTTTACCATGAACTGTTAATTCATTTCCGCCGGGGTACTGTCATCAGATCGCCTGTTCATTTTGCATAAGCGTAACCGGCGGCAAGAGTTTCTCTTCGCGATGGCTTCCTTTTATTCGACTCATAATCGTATAGATCCGCTGGTTTTCCGTCATCAGATCGCTTATGCACCCTGATAGGATCGCCCCGTTCCGCCTGTGAACGGGGCGTTTTTTGTCAGCCGGATGCGCTCGCCGCCCGCGCCGGAACCGTGAGTCTGCCGTCCTGCACGGCAAGATGCTTTGCGCCGCATCCGGAACGCAGGATCTCCTCCGCAAGCAGCGGTTCGGCGGTCTGCGAAAGCACGGTGCGGATCGCCCTCGCGCCGCCGTGTGCGGTATCTGCATGGGCGGTCAGCCATTCGGCGGTATCCTCCGACCAGTCCAGCGTACAGCCCGCCGCCTCTGCCCGCTGCCGCAGATCCTCCAGCATCAGCCCGGCGATCCGCAGATGATCGCCGTGATCCAGCTGCCGGAAGACGATCGCCGCGTCGAGCCGGTGCAGCAGTTCCGGCGGCATCGTTTTCCGCAGTTTTTCGAGGATCTTCTCGCTCCGCCCATTCTGCGCCGCACCGAATCCGATGACCTGCGCCTGCATCGCATCCGCGCCGAGATTCGATGTGAGGATCACCGTTGTCTCGGAGAAATCCGCGCTCCTGCCCTGCCCGTCGGTCAGCTTGCCGTCCTCCAGAATCTGCAGCAGCAGCGAAAGCACCTCCGGATGCGCCTTTTCCATCTCGTCAAAAAGCAGCAGACTGTACGGCTCCTTCCGGACACGCTCCACGAGCGAATGGCCGTCGTCATAGCCGGCATATCCCGGCGGCGCGCCGATCATCCGCGCAGATGCGTGCTTTTCCATATACTCGCTCATATCGGTGCGGATGAGATGCCCGCCGTAGACCGCGTCTGCGATCGCCTTTGCCAGCGCGGTCTTTCCGGTGCCGGTCTGCCCGAGAAAAAGCAGCGACGCGACCGGCCTGCCGGGCTTCCGCAGTCCTGCTCTTGCACGGCGCACGGCATTTGCGGCGGCGGTGACGGCTTCGTCCTGCCCGATGATTCTTGCCCGCAGCGTTTCCTCCAGCCGCAGGAGCGCACCGCGGTCATCCGCCGTGAGACTGCCCGCGGGAATGCCCGTTTTCTGGGAGAGAATCGCTGCGATATCCTCCGCATTCACGGCGCAGGATTCCGCCGCATTTTCGCAGTCCCGCGTCTGCCGCAGCTTTGCCGCCGCACAAGCCTCATCCAGCAGGTCGAGCGCCTTGTCCGGCAAAGCGCGGTCATGCAGATGGCGCACCGAAAGCGACACCGCCGACCGCAGCGCAGAATCTTCGATCGCCAGCCCGTGATATTCCGCATACCGTTCCCGCAGACCGCGCAGGATCCCGAAGGCGGCTTCCGGATCGGGCTCGCAGACTGTCACCGGCTGAAACCGCCGCGCAAGGGCGCCGTCCTTCGCGATGGTGCGGCGGTATTCGTCCTCTGTGGTCGCGCCGATGATCTGCAGTTCGCCGCGTGCAAGGCGGGGCTTCATCAGATTCGCCGCGTCGATCGCGCCCTCCGCCGCACCCGCACCGGCGATCATGTGCAGCTCATCCAGAAAGAGGATGATGCGCGGATCGTTCGCCGCCTCGTCCATGCATCCCTTGAGACGCTCCTCAAAATCGCCGCGGTATTTCGCCCCCGCAAGCATCGCCGTGAGATCGAGCGCAAGGATCGCCTTGTTCCGGAGCATTTCTGGGACGCGCCCCTCCGCGATCTGTCCGGCGATGCCCTCCACAACTGCGGTTTTTCCAACGCCCGCCTGCCCGATCAGCACGGGATTATTCTTATTGCGCCGCATAAGGATCCGGATGACCTGTTCCGTTTCGACGCTCCTGCCGATCAGCGGATCAAACCGTGCTGCGGTGTGCGGATCGGTCAGCAGCTTTGCATATTTCGCGAGCATCGGACAGCGCTTTGCATCGAAAGCAGGCGGTTCGGCGGCATCGGTTCCGGCAGCACAGGCGCTCCGGATCGGGCGCAGCGGAATGCCCATCCCGCGCAGAAGCGCCGCCGCCCCGCACTGTTCATCGCGGAGCATTTCGCAGAGCAGCGCTTCCGTACTGACGGGCAGTTCTCCGCGTGTGCGCTCTGCCGCCGCAAAGATCCGGTGCAGCGCGGGCGTGAACGCCGCCTCCGTGAGATGTGTCGGCGGATGCTTGCCGAGTGCGCGGCAGACCGCCTGCTGACAGCGCGGATACTGCACCTGATGCGTGCGCAGGATCGCCGCGCCGACATTGCTCCCGTCCGCCAGCATGGCAAGCAGCAGATGCTCGCTCCCGACAAATGCCGCGCCGAGCTGTTCCGCCTGCCGGACTGTCTCCCGCACGATCTGTGCGGCTTTTTTTGTGTAATTGCTCAGATCCATCGTGATCCCTCCCGAACCATTCTATTATGATAGACTTGGCAATATTTCGTGAATTATGCGGAGATGTGCGGGCGAAATAAGGAAAAATTACGAAAAACGCGCCCTTCCGGCATTTTTTTCGCGAAAGGTATTCCATTTTCGGCAGATTTCTGGTATAATAAAGTGTATATGATTTCACAAGGAGTTGAAACCGATGCTGAGACGATTTGTAACCGGACTGATCGCCGCCGTGACAGCGGTGACTGCTTTGGTTTTTGCTTTTCCTGATATGAAGGCGGATGCGCTCACCTTTTCCCCGAACTGCAAGGTGACGAGCGATGCCGCAATTCTCTACAACGCCGACGTTGACGCCATTGTTTACGAAAAGAATGCCGACAAAAAGGAGCTTCCCGCTGAGCTCGCACAGATCATGACCGCTGTGATCGTGCTGGAGGAATGCGAAGACATCGCCAACACCAAAATGACCGCCGAACAGGAAATGTTCGACGAATTCAAGAAGTACGAGTATCCGAGCGATCTGCGCTACGCCAATATCAAAGCGGGCGACGAGCTCTCCGTTGAGGATCTGCTCTACGCCATGATGCTCACCTCCTCCTGCGAGGCATCCACGATGCTGTCGATCAAATTCGGAAGCGGCAGCCAGAGCAACTTCGTTGAAAAAATGAACAAGAAAGCCGAAGCGCTCGGCATGACCAACACCCGCTTCACCAATGCGACCGGTCTTTACAGCGCAAGACAGGTCTCCACGGCAAAGGATATGCTTGCGCTGCTCAAGTATGCCATGTCGCTGCCGCGCTTTGAGCGCATCGCCTGTACCGCAAGCTATGTTCCCCCGACGGCGGAAGCACGCGGCAAAACCAAGAACTGGACATGGGAACACTCCAATCTCATGATGTTCCCGGACAACGACTACACCTGCACCGGCGTCACGGGCATCAAGACCGGTACGCTGGCAGAGGGCGGCAGAGCCATCGCGGTAAAAGCCTCCCGCGACGGCAGCAACTACCTCTTCATTTCACTCAATGCGCCCATCAACAACGAAAAGGGCAAGAGCGAGTTCTTCCATCTGGAGGACGCGAAAAACGTGCTCGAATGGGCGTTCAAGCATCTGGGCTTCAAAGAGATCCTCGCGCAGGATATGGAGCTCGGCGAGGTCACCGTCAACAACGCAGAGGGCGACGGCCATGTTCTGCTCAAGCCGGCAAAGGGCTTCTCCTGCGTGTGGAGCGACACCTTCGATCCCAACACCGTGCAGAAGATCCCCGATTGGCCCAATCAGGTCGACGCACCGGTGCAGGCGGGAGATGTGCTCGGCAAGCTGACGCTCAAATATTCCGGCGAAACGCTCGCGGTGCTGGATGTGGTTGCCGCGACCAACGCACGCCGTTCCTTCTGGAAGTACAATCTGAGCGAGATCCCCGGCTTCTTCAAGTCCAAATACCTCAACGCAACCTGGATCGTTGCAACGATCATCACCGTGATCTATATCGCGCTGTGCATCGTGTTCCGCGTGCGCTACAACAAGATCAAGAAGGCGCGTCAGGAAGCAAAGATCAAGAAATAATGCAGAAAATGCCCGCCGGGATCGCAGCGATCTCAGCGGGTTTTTTGTTCCGCTCTGCATTTAAGGATTATTTCACAATTGATCTGCTAGAATATAGACAAGGAAGGAGCTGATCAGAATGTATCTGAATATTCTCAAAAAAGACCTGAAGCGGAAGCGGACGATGAATTTTGTGATTTTGCTGTTTGTGATCCTCTCAGCAATGTTCTTCTCTTCGGGCATGAACAACATTGTCTCCGTGATGGGCGGCGTCGACCGGTTTCTCGATCTGGCGGGCATGAAGGATTACCTAATCGTCATCGGCGAACCGGACAACCGCGCCGTGTTCGGCGAAGAACTCGACAAATGCGATGCGGTCAGCGGCTATTCCCGCGAGACTGCGATCATCCTCACCGCCGACACGCTCCGGATCCGCGGCAGCGAGACCTGCGGCTTTGGCATGGGGCTCTTCGTTCCCGCCGGAGAAGAGGTTATCCGCTGCTTCGACCGGAACAACGAACCGATCACGTCGGCGGAGCGCGGCAAGGTGTTCATCACCAACAGCTTCGCGGAAAAAGCCGGCATCGAAGACGGCGACGCGCTCACCTTTGAACTCTGCGGCGTCAGTCTCACGCTCGAATCTGCGGGCATCTGCAAGGATGCCGTGCTCGGCTCGGAAATCGTCGATTCCCCGCGCTTCATCGTGCATCCGGACGATTTTGAAACGCTGTTCGCCGATGAACAGATCCGCCATGCGTTCAGCACCGGCGTCTACATGATCGAAACGGACGATACCGGCGCCGTGGACGAGATCATCAACGATGTCGGCGGATGCAGGCTGAATGCCGCGGAATCCCTGATCCGCATGACCTATATCCTCAGCATTTCGATCGCAGCGATCATCATGGCGGTCAGCATCTTCCTGATCCTGATCTCCTTTGCGGTGCTGCGGTTCACGATCGGCTTCACGATCGCGGAGGAATTCCGTGAGATCGGCGTCATGAAAGCGATCGGCATCAAAAACCGCTCCATCCGCCTGCTCTACCTCGTGAAATATCTGGGCATTGCGCTGATCGGCGCGTCCATCGGATTCTTCGCGGGCATCCCCTTCGGCGAAATGCTGCTCAATTCGGTCAGCCGGAATATGATGCTCGGCAACAGCCACCCCGTCCTGATCGGTGTCCTGAGCTGCGCGGCAGTGGTCGGCATGATTTTGCTGTTCTGCTGGGGCTGCACCGCCAAGATCAAAAAGCTGTCGCCCATCGACGCCGTCCGCAGCGGACAGACCGGCGAACGGTTCCGCAAAAAGAGCCTGCTGCATCTCGGAAAGAGCCGTCTCAGCGCGTCCGGATTCCTCTCATGCAACAATGTGCTCGGCAATCCGAAACAGACCGCGATCCTCACGGCAGTCTTCACGCTCTGTGCCGTGCTGGTCACGGTGCTGTCCAATGCCGCGAACACCTTTGCGAGCGACAAGCTCATCTATCTGATCTCCGTGACGGCAAGCGATGTCTATCTCGACCGCACCTCGGATAATCTGAAGGTGCAGAACGGTCTCTGCACGCTGGAGGATGCAGAGGCGGAGATCGAACAGACACTCGCGGAGAACGGTCTGCCCGGCACGGTGCATGTGGAGCGCTTCTACATCTCCTCAGTCGAGCTGAACGGCAAGACCGACAGCGGCAGATTCCTCATCTGCGATGACACCTCCGCCACGGACTATCAGTACAGCGAAGGCACTGCCCCGCAGTACGCCAATGAGATCGCGCTCGGCTCCCTGATCGCGGAGGAGATCGGCGCAAAGATCGGCGACACCGTCTCCGTCACCGTGAACGGCGAAACCCGCAATATGATCGTCTCGGCGCTGTTCGATTCGTTCTGCAACATCGGAAAATGCGGCAGATTCCACGAATCCTTCGATCTGCCTGCCAGCGCAATGGCGGGAACAATGGCGTATCAGATCGACTTTGACGATCATCCGGACGATGCCCTCATCACGGAACGCATCGCACAGATCAAGCAGATCTTCGGCACAGACCATGTCTTCGACAAGGCGGGCTATGTGGACGACTGCGCAAAATCCGCCGATGCCATGTCCGGCGCAAAGAACCTTACCATGGCGGTTTCGCTGCTCATCATTCTGCTGATGAGCATTCTGCTGGAGCGCTCGTTCATCTCCAAGGAGCGTTCGGAGATCGCACTGATGAAGGCGATCGGCTTCAAAAACCGCTCTGTCATCGGCATCCATGTCCTGCGGTTCGTCATCATCACGGCTGTCTCCGTCCTGCTGGCGGCGCTGCTCGGTGAACCGGCAACCAAGCTCATCATGGATCCGGTCTTTGCGATGCTGGGCGCACTCCGCGGTCTCAGCTACGCACACAACCCGACAGAAACCTTCGTGATCTTCCCGCTGACTGTTCTCGCAGCAGTCACCGCCGGCACCTTCTTCACGGCGCTCGGCATGGGCAGGATCAAAGCTTCGGATACATCCGGCATTGAATAAGAAAGGAAGATGGATATGAAAACGAATACCATTCTTGAAGTGCAGGATCTCTGCAAGACCTACATTGTGAACAAGCGGCAGAACAATGTGCTGCGGAACGTCAGCTTCTCAGTGCATGAGGGCGAGATGGTCGCGGTGATGGGGCCTTCGGGCTCCGGCAAATCCACACTGCTCTACACGGTCTCCGGCATGGACCGGATGACCGCGGGCAAGGTGCAGTTCTGCGGGAAGGATATGGGCAGCCAGAATGAAAATGCACTCGCACAGATGCGTCTGGACGACATGGGCTTCATCTTCCAGCAGATGTACATGATGAAGAACCTCTCGGTGCTCGACAATATCATCCTGCCGGCGGTCAAATCGCGCAAGCAGAAGGAAAGCCGCAAGGAGACCGTCGCACGCGCAAGAGCGCTGATGAAAAAGCTCGGCATCAGCGAGATCGCCGACAACGACATCAACGAGGTCTCCGGCGGACAGCTCCAGCGTGCATGCATCTGCCGCAGCATGATCAATTCCCCGAAAATGATCTTTGCGGACGAACCGACCGGCGCACTCAACCGCACCGCCTCCGGCGAGGTCATGGACGAGCTCACCAAGCTGAACGATGAGGGAACGACGGTCATGCTCGTCACCCACGACGCAAAGGTCGCCGCCAAATGCACAAGAGTCCTCTTTATAGTTGACGGAAACATCAAAGGCGAGTATAATATAGACAAGAAGCTCTCCGTGCGCGACAGAGAGCGCGGTCTGAACAACTGGCTTCTGGAAATGGGCTGGTGATCCCGCACGCCCGCAGAGGTCTGATAGGAGGAATGCAGCATGGTGGATATACTGATCGTGGAAGATAACAAGGAGCTCTGCGGACTGCTCTGCGAATTTCTGCGGGCAGAGGGGTACACCGTCAGCACTGCGGAAAACGGCGAAAAAGCCTTGTCCCTGTATGAAAAATACGGGGCAAGGCTTGTCCTGCTGGATATCAATCTGCCCGGCATCGACGGCTTTGCAGTGTGCAGGCGGATCCGGGAACGGGAGAACACGCCGATCATCATTCTGACTGCCCGCTGCGACAAGGAGGACAAGCTGAACGGCATCGTCCTCGGCGCAGACGATTACCTCGAAAAGCCCTACGACATCGACATCCTGATCGCCAAGATCAAGGGCATTTTCAAGCGCCGCCTTGCGATCGACACAATCACCGACGGCGACCTGACGCTCGATCTTGCCCATGAGACCGCCTTGAAAGGCGGCGTTCAGCTGGTCATGACGGCGAAGGAATTCGAGCTGCTGCACATGCTGATCGCGAACAAAGGACAGACGCTCACCAAGAACATGCTCTTTGACCGGATCTGGGGCGCAGACAGCGAATCCGAGCCGCAGACGCTCACGGTACATATCAAGCGGCTGCGCGAAAAGATCGAGGACGATCCGAAAAATCCGATGCGCATCCTCACTGTCTGGGGCAAGGGCTACCGATGGGAGGGCTGACCGCATGAAGCGATTTGACCGGCTGATGCGGCTGCTTCCGCTCATTTTCCTGCTCATCATCGCCGCAGCAGACGGCATGCTCCTGCGGACGGATGCAGTCGGCAGACAGTATCTTGTAGATGCAAACCGCATCGAACAACAGATCCTGAACGGCGAAACGCCCGATGCAGATGCATTTTCCACGGTGACGGGCATTTTCCCCTATGACGGCAGCGCAGACTTTTTCCGCACGAACGGCGAATATCTGCTGCGCGAGATCGGCGGGACAATGTACCGCATCGACTACACCGATTCGCCGAAAGAAAACGGCATCCGCACCGTGATCGCAGTGGATGCGGCGCTTCTTGTGCTGCTTTGCATCGTAATGGGTGTGCTGTTCTATATCCGGCAGAACATCCTGCGGCAGTTCACGCGCCTGAGCGACCTGCCCTATCAGCTGGCAAAGGGCAATCTCTCCGAACCGCTGAAAGAGCAGAAGAGCCGTTTTTTCGGGAAATTCATCTGGGGCATGGATATGCTGCGCAGCGAGGTGGAACGCGCCAAAACCGGCGAACTGGAACGCGCCCGCAAGGAAAAGACTCTGCTGCTTTCGCTCTCGCACGATATCAAAACGCCGCTTTCCGCGATCAAGCTCTATTCCAAGGGGCTTTCGCGCGGACTCTTTGCCGAGCCGGAAAAGCGGAATGAAGCGGCGGAGAATATCAACGCCCGCGCAGACGAGATCGAGCAATATCTGAACGAGATCATCCGGAATCTCCACAGCGATTTCATGTGCTTCGACGTAAAGCAGACAGATTTCTACCTGTCGGAGGTCATGAACAGGATCGCGGCATATTACAAGGACAAGCTCTCCGTAACGGGGACGGAATTTCACATCGCGGAATACACCGACTGCATGCTCTCCGGCGATCCGGACAGACTGGAGGAGGTTTTGCAGAATATCATTGAAAACGCGCTCAAATACGGCGACGGCAAGCGGATCTCCGTGCGTTTTTCCGACGAGGAAAACTGCCGCCTGATCACGGTCTCCAACAGCGGCGAGGTACTCTCCGGCGAAGAGCTTTCGCACATTTTCGACAGCTTCTGGCGCGGCTCGAACGCGGGCAGCAAGCCGGGCAGCGGTTTGGGGCTCTACATCTGTTCGCGGCTGATGGCAGAAATGCACGGCGATATCTTTGCAGAGACGGAAAACGGCGAAATGAGCATCACCGCAGTATGCTGCAAATGCACCTGACGCGGCGGGCAGGCAGTGTCCGCTTCCATTTTCGCGTTCACAGCAGGATGCATAGGCTGTTCTAATTCCCCTGCAAATCGAAATTTAGAGGTGAGATAAAATGATAGCAATTCATTTCGGACAACTTTGTTTTAATAAGCCGTCTGGCGAACAAAGTATCCTGATTGTTGTTGCTTCAAAAAAGGATTACCCCTCAATGGACAATTTTGTCACAAACGCATTGAAGTATTTGGAATCACATAAATATTTTTGCGATAACTGGACTGAGATGTACAAAAACAGAGTATATTCACCAATTGACGAAGAAGAAAAGAAATGGATGAAATCAAGATTAGAGGAAATGAATCAGCGTATCAGTATTGCATATGATTCAATCATAAGTGCGGTTTATATAATTCCGCCAGAATGGAATGATATTACAATAGGAGTGGAAACGGAATCAGAATATGTTTTCTACCAATGGGGAACATCAGCTTAAATTCTGATTTGCCATACAGTCTATATTCTTAGAAAACGCCGGCGGGTTGTTCACATATTACCGGATATCAAAGGCGCATTCGTCCTCTGTTCCCGTCAGCTCAGCCCAACGTGCGGAGAGGAGTTTGGCGTAATCAATATACATCAGACCATAGGATCCCAGTGAGGTCGTGTTGTTCACCTCAATCAGCAGCGTCTGTCCGCTGTCGGTCACGCCGAAATCCATCGCAAACCCCTTCGGCGCATCCGCATAATCTGCGACACAGCGGCCGATCACCTCCGGATCCGGCACAGTGCGCCAGTCCCCCTTATATCTCCGGACATCCAGAACCTGCCCATAACGGATAAATGCGCGGTATTCCGCCAGAAACTGCACAACTTCGCTGCAATAGATCTCCGCATTGTCAAACTCGTTCCCGCATCCGATCAGATCTTTTGGAGAATGGACAACTCTGCCGATAAACCGCTTATTCTCGACCGGCTTGATGAACACGGGGTACATCTCCGGCTCTGAATTGACGCGGTTGATCGTCGAGAGCCAAATCTTACGCCCGAAATACTGCCGGAGCGTGGGCGGATAATCAGTGTCAGTAATCGCAATACCGAAATCCTTCAGCCGCCGCCTGACCATACCGATTCCGCCGACGATCACATCCTGCTTTTCATGCATCTGTGCAAGCTCTTGATAGCTGCGAACGAACACAATCTCCCAGCCCATTTCCCGAAATCCGCAGCAGGCGTTGTAAACATCATAATCCATCGGTGTCCCGTCTTGCAGGCACTGAATAAACGCTTTCATCCGATGACTCTCCCCTTTCGTTTTCTCCATTATAACATATACGCAAGCATTTTGCAACCGGCAGAACGCTCCTATCTCCTAACTCCTCACTCCTAACGAAAAAGCAGCTGAACAGTCAGACTGTACAGCCGCTTTTGGTATTCAGTTATGCTCTCGGCATTTTCTCCTTGATTTTGCTAAGGCGTTCAAGCGCTTCATTGAGCGTTTCGTTTTTCTTTGCGAAATGCAGCCGGATATAGCGGTTTTCCGGTTCCTTGAAGAAGCTGGAACCCGGCACCGCACCGACACCGACATATTGTGCAAGCTTTTCGCAGAATTCCAGATCGCTTGCATAACCGTATTCCGACACATCGAGCAGGATGTAATATGCGCCCTCCGGAACCGTATGCGAAATGCCGATGCGGTCAAGTCCGGTGAGGAACAAATCGCGCTTTTCGGTATATTCCGCCTGTAAGCCCTGATAATAGTCGTCGCCGAATTTCAGACCGGTAACTGCCGCCTCCTGCAGGGGTGCCGCCGCGCCGACTGTCAGGAAGTCATGCACCTTTTTCACGGTGTCGATGATCTCCGGCGGCGCAATGACATACCCGAGCCGCCAACCGGTGATCGAATATGTTTTCGACAGCGACGAGCAGGAGATCGTGCGCTCCCACATGCCCGGCAGCGATGCCATATAGGTATGCACATGCGGCGCATAAAGAATATGCTCGTACACCTCGTCGGTGATGACAAACGTATCATACTTCTTTGCGAGATCAGCGATGATCTCAAGCTCTGCATGGGTGAAAACCTTGCCGCACGGGTTCGACGGATTGCACAGCACCAACGCCTTCGCCCCCTGCGCAAATGCAGCTTCCAGCACGGCGGGATCGAACGAAAAATCCGGTG
>JAFZPL010000078.1 GCA_017550355.1 Oscillospiraceae bacterium
AAAAGTGGAGACAGAGGGACTCGAACCCGCGACCTCACGGATGTGAACCGTGCGCTCTAACCAGCTGAGCTATGCCTCCAAATGACCACTTGATTATTATAGCACAAAACGCTTCATTTGTCAAGAGGTAAAATGAAAAAAATTGAAAAAGAATAAAAAAGAGGAGCACCGCAGCGGGTGCCCCTCTTTCGGATATGCTGTTTCAGAGATTAAGCCTTGCCGACAGAGCCGAACAGCGTCATCTTCTCCTCGACCTTTGCGCAGATTGCGTCGAAGCCCGGAGCGAGCAGCTTGCGCGGGTCAAAGCCCTTGCCCTGCTTATCCTTGCCTGCTTCAACGTAGCCGCGGGTTGCCTCAGCGAAGACCAGCTGGCACTCGGTGTTCACGTTGATCTTTGCAACGCCCAGGGAGATTGCCTTCTTGATCTGGTCATCCGGAATGCCGGTACCGCCGTGCAGAACGAGCGGCATATCGCCGACGGTCTTGTTGATCTTCTCAAGCGTCTCAAAGCTCAGGCCTTCCCAGTTTGCCGGGTACACGCCGTGGATGTTGCCGATGCCTGCAGCGAGGAAATCGACACCGAGATCCGCGATCTGCTTGCACTCTGCGGGATCAGCGCACTCGCCCTTGCCGATGACGCCGTCCTCTTCGCCGCCGATTGCACCGACTTCAGCCTCGATGGAGAGACCGAGCTGATGTGCGACGTGAACGAGCTCCGTGGTCTTCTGGACATTCTCGTCGATCGGGAAGTGAGAACCATCGAACATGATGGAGGTGAAGCCTGCCTTGATGCACTTGTAGCAGCCGTCATAGGTGCCGTGATCGAGGTGCAGTGCGACCGGAACGGTGATGCCGAGGCATTCGTCCATAGCCTTGACCATTGCAGCGACGGTCTTGAAACCGGTCATGTATTTGCCCGCGCCCTCAGAAACGCCGAGGATCACCGGGGAGTTGAGCTTCTGTGCGGTCAGCAGAACCGCCTTTGTCCATTCGAGATTGTTGATGTTGAACTGACCGACAGCGTACTTGCCGTCTCTTGCCTTTTTCAGCATCTCTGTTGCAGAAACCAGCATGATAAGTCCTCCTAAATTTTCATTTCGCGGTGTCAGGAAGATCTCCTTTCCACCAAACTATATTATACACGATTTCCCGGAAAATTGCAATAGGCAAACCGCCGGATTTGTTTGTTTTCTAAGACATTGTAGCAGATCGCAGATTCGCGTTGATTTTTTTGTATAATAATTCCAATAACGGGGCATACTCCCATTGAAATGAAAGGCGGAGGGAGATCCATATGAAGAAACTGCTCACAAAACTGATGATCCTGTGTCTGGCGATCGGCTGTGTTCGGGTACAGCAGACGGCGGCTGCGCTCTCGGAGCTGGAGCACGGCATCATCCGGCTGCATATCACGGCGGATTCAGATTCGCTTGCCGACCAGACGCAGAAGCTGATCGTCCGGGACGCGATTCTGCAGCATCCGTTTTCGTGGGAGTCCGCGGAGGATTGCTGCGCGGTGCTGGAGCAGCAGCTGCCAGAGATCGAGCGTATCAGCAAAGAGGCTCTTGCGAAGGCGGGGAGTGACGCGTCGGTCAGGGCGGAACTGACGGAGGAAGATTTTCCGGCGCGGCAATATGGGGAGATCACGCTGCCGGCAGGGACATACCGCGCACTCCGCGTCACGCTCGGTTCGGGCAGCGGGCAGAACTGGTGGTGCGTGATGTATCCGGGGATGTGTCTGCCGGCGGCATCCGCACAGACGGTGCTTTCGTCGCATTTTGCCGCAGAGACCTGTGCGCTGACCGCGTCGCCGGAGCATTACGAGATCCGTCTGAAATGCGTCGATCTGATCCGGTCTGTCTGGCGAAAGGTGCAGGCGTTGTTTGCCAATTCATAATTGTAAACATTCGGCGCGAGAAATACCTTATGCAATTGAGCAGGGGAGTGCGTATCAAGAAACAGAACCCCGCCTTGATTTCTCAGGGCGGGGTTTGTGCTGTTTACGATTCTTTCACCTCATACATTAGCCGAAGACGCTGTGCCTCATTGGCGCGGAACCCGAATTTCTCATAGAACGGGATCTTATCCGGCATCGCGCAGAGCTCCACCGCGATATTTGTCCCGGGAACACCGTTTTCTTCTACAAACCGCAGCAGTTCACGGATCATGTGCCGTCCGATTCCGCGTTCCTGATATTCCGGCAGGACGATCACATCTTTTATATAGTAGTCGAGTCCCAGATCGCCGATCATCCTTGCCATGCCGACGATCCTGTCTCCGTCGAACACGGATACCCGGAACAGCGTATGTGCCATTGCGAGCCGCGTCTGTTCCAGAGAGGGCGCTTTGCCCCACACGCTTTCCCAAAGCAGGATAAATTCCTCCGCGCAAAGTGCATTGTGCCGGATCGTGAGATTTCCCATTGTTTCTTCGTTCATCTGTTGCTTCGGACTCCTTCCTGCATGTCGTCTTGTGGTGCTGCGAACACCGGATCGGCCGTTGTGTCATCTCCGCCATGCCGAGCGCAGCCGACATCTGCGCGTCATTTATGCTTCTTCGCGGATTTCAAGCCCTGTGGTATCGTAGCAGGTTTTGGCGTGGTTGCGGCGGATCAGCACCTTTTCGATGCATGTTCCGTTCGCCGTGTCGATTTTCTCGCGGTAGACTTCGCCGTTGCGGTAGACCTCGCCGCCCTCGCGGGAGAAATACTCATTCTCTGCCACGATCCGGTATTCATATTGCTGGGGCTTGTTCGAGCGCAGTTCGCCGCAAAGATATTCATCTGTGGTGTAAATAATCAGCTGATAGAGGCGGTCTGTGTTGTTTTTGAAGCGGTAATCGAGATAATTATAGGAAATGGAAGTACCCGTTCCGAACGGCACTTTGCGGTTGAAATCCGGGAACAGGTCAAAACGGTCGTGGTGGTGATGCTCCGTGATATCCAGATCGGAATGCAGAATCATCCAGTGGATCAGGTTGGACATCTGGCACATTCCGCCGCCGATGCCGGAGGACGGCTGATTTCCTTCGATGGTCAGTCCTTCCAGATAGCCCTTGCGCTTGCTCACTCTGCCGACCAGTCCCCAGAGGGAGAAGGTCTCACCCGGACGGATCAGGATATGGTCAATTTTCTTTGCAGCGATTCCGAGATTGACCGCCTTGTTATCCTGCAGCTGCATGTTGACATTGCCGAGCTTTCTGCGGATCATGGAATCGTGGCTGAAGATGATGTATTTCAGCTTCTTCTCCGGTCTGTTTTTCGCGAATTTCTCTTTGGAAACGAGATTTTTGATGTTTCTGATGCAAATGCCCTTTTCCTCCGAAATGCGGTAAGTCAGAGGGCAGATTTCGCAGAAGAGTTTCCGTTGTTTCATATTCGTCACCTTTGATCTTTAGTTTTTTATCTGTTCCGTAATGCGTCAGCTGTTCATGCAGCATGACACAGCGTGTTTTGAGAACGCCCGCTTTGCCACAGGGATCCCGTAGACAAACCAGATATAGAAGTACCAGAATGTCAGTGTGATTGCCGGGTATTCGATGTCCGCGATTTTCATGACGACCGCCGCCAGAATCATCAGCAGCGAAATAACGTGGATCCATACGGTCTTTTGTTTTCTGTCCGTGAACAGATGCAGCAGTGTCGCGGGCAGAAATGAGTAATCCATGAGGATCACGAGGATGCCGACTGCATCGTACCATTTCTGCGTCATGCCCTCATAGAATACGCCCGCGATCGCAAGCGTCGTTGCCGCAAAGACAATGATATCGACAGCGGGGATCAGTTTTTTGCATTTCTCCATATTGCATTGTTCCTTTTCATCGCAGCATCAGCCCGACATAAATCATTGTGACCACGGCTGGAATCGTCACGAGCCAGATGCGCGTTTGCTTCTGTTCTGCGTATCTGCCCGTCCGTAGCGCTTCATTGTCGATCACAATCCATTCCGGATGCTTCCGGTGCATTTTGAGCGGGACAGCACAGCCTTCCTCCATGATCATCGGATAGAGCTTCTGACGGCTGGTCAGACAGGTCGGCGAAAGCTCCGTGCAGTACGGCTTGCCGTTTGCTTTGTAGCTGATTGTCGGTGCAAAGCGTGCCAGCGCTTCCCAGTCGCCCGCCTGCAACTGATCGGGGCGGCGGATCACACGCAGATGCTCAATCACGCCCGTGACGGGGATGCCGCCGCGGTCAATGCGCCGCAGAACAGCTGCGCGGATCAGTCCCGCGATGCACACCGTATCCACGATCAGGACGATCAGCCCAATGCAGAGATTGGTAATTGAGAGCGCCCCCGCAAACACGCCCCGCGGAAGAATGTCCAGTACGCAGAGCAAACCGATCACGGAGCCCAGCACCGCACAGCCGAGAATGATGAGCAGCATTTTCTTCGGTGTAATCATATTTTTTCTTTCAGCATCAGTCGCTTCATCAGCGTTTTGTCCTTTGCGGTGAGCAGACCGTCGCCGTCGAGATCCGCTCCTTCCCAGGTCTTTGTCACGTTCACCTGCTCGCCGAGCAGCCAGTATTCCAGCTGCACGAGATCATTGTCGTTGAGCTTTTTGTCGCCGTTGATATCGCCGGGAACAGGTTTTTCTTCGATGAGCCGGAAGAAGCTGACGTCGTAGGCGATTTCTGCAGCTGCGCCTTCTTCGGTGATACCGGTGATCACGACGCTGAGAGTGTCGTCCTCGTCGAAGAGATCCTTGCCCGGATCGAAGATGATGCAGTTCGGTATGCCGTAATACTGCGTATCCACGTTGAAATACAGCCCGTTTCCGGCAGACGCCGTGTTCTTGTCGAAGTGCAGCGTTTTTCCGGTCTTTTTGGATGTCATATCGACCTGCACGCTGTCGGCAGAGGGCGTGTCGTATCTGCTGCCGAGTGTTACAGAGAAGGTGTAGCCGTGTTTGCCGTAGGAAAAGCCGTTGTAGAGCTCATAGGGCATATTCTGACACGGCCATGCGACGTAGTCTCCGGTAAAACTGTCGGTCCGGCTTCTGTCGAGCGCATACATGCCCGTGTAGCCGCCTGCATAGCCGAAGCCGGTCTGCTGCATCGCCGGATTGAGCACCCATCTGCGATGGCCCATGATCCGCATATTCGATTCGCCCATGTCGCAGAGATAGACCGCGATCGACTGCGGAAGATCGTGTGCGCCCTTCCAGAGATTCGAGGAGCTTGTTCCGTCGTATCCGAGCTGAAAGAGCGATGCGTCCATATCTGCGGGCTGTGCCGGCGTATGAGACAGCGTATCGTTGACGCAGTCCACCAGCGCACCCGCCTGTATTTTTTCGCAGGCGCTCTCGCTGATCGTCACATCTGCGGGGAGCCCTGCCGCATACCGGCAGAGATTCAGGTAATTGACGGCGCTTTCGAGCGTTTCCGCCGAAAGTTTGCCCGCCGCATAGGGTGCAGTGAGCACCGGCTCTGTTTCAAAGACCGGTGCGTCATATGTCCAGGGATTTGCCGCATAGAAAGCGCGGATCTCGTCCGGCGTGCGGACTGCGAGCGTGTAGCCCGCGGCAGATGCCCCCTGATCCCAGTAAGCCTGTGTCCCGCAGAGCATCATCACTGCCGCGGAGACTGCCGTAACAGAAAAACGCCTTGCCATGCGAATCCCTCCCTGATTCAGTTTTTTACGCGCTGTTTATTTCAAAAATCCGTTGATGATCTGTTCCTCGGCTTCTGCTTCGGTGAGGCCGAGCGTCATCAGCTTGATGAGCTGTTCGCCCGCGATCTTGCCGATCGCCGCCTCGTGAACCAGCGCCGCGTCGATGTTGTTTGCCTCCAGAGACGGCACCGCAAGGATCCTGCCGCTGTCCATGATGATGGAATCGCATTCGGTGTGACCGGTGCAGGCTGCATTGCCGATGATGCACGCATCGAATTTCTGGAAACTGGTGTCACGCGCCACAGAACGTGAGACCACGTCTGCGCTTGCGCCGTCGCCGTTCAGAGAGACCTTGTAGACACTGCCTGCGGTCTGCTGTCCGTGTGTCATGAGGCGCTCTCGCACGATCAGTTTGGCATCTGCTGCAAGCTCTGCAAGGGTGGTGCGCTCCGTGGAGTCGACGCCCTTGATCTGCACCATCTCCATCTCCATCGTGCTGCCCTCTTCCATGTAGACCTCGGTCACAGGGTTGAGGATGCGTCTGCCCGCACCGTCGCCGGAGCCGTAGTGCTTTTCCACATAGCGCACATGCGAGCCCTTGCCGACGAAGAAGCGGTGAACACCGTCGTGGCGGGAATCCTGATTGCCGCAGTTGTCGATGCCGCAGCCCGCCACGATCAGCACATCGCAGTCCTTGCCGATGTAGAAATCGTTGTAGACAGTCTCCTGCAGACCGCTCTGGCTCAGCACCACGGGGATGTGAACGCTTTCCTTTTTCGTGCCGTCCTTGATGCGGATATCAATGCCGCTGCGTTCGGTTTTGGTGGTGATATCAATATTCGCGGTGGTCTGTCTGCCGACGGATTCACCGTTTGCGCGGAAATTATAGGCGCCCTCCGGAATATCGTGAAGATCCGCAACCTCACGGATCAGGCGCTTCTGAACCTCGTCCATCTGTTTCATCCATGCTTCTCCTTTCAGATGATCTTCTCGCAGGCAGTCTGCGCATAGTCGGTGCCGATCAGGGTGGGGAGGATCTCCTCGCGGCTGCCCTGCTTGACGACTTTGCCGTCTGCAAGCACAACGATGCGGTCTGCGATATTGAGAATGCGCTCCTGATGAGAAATGACGAGAATGGTGCGTCCGGCTTCATGCTCGCGCATCTTCTCAAAAATGCGGATCAGGTTGTTGAAGCTCCAGAGGTCGATGCCTGCTTCGGGCTCGTCAAAGAGGGCGAGCTGCACGTCGCGTGCGAGCACCGTGGCGATCTCGATGCGCTTGAGCTCACCGCCGGAGAGGGATGCATTGACCTCGCGGCTGATATAGTCCTTTGCGCAGAGTCCGACTTCGGAGAGATAGCGGCACGCCTCGCTCACGGAGAGCGTTTTTCCGGCAGCGATGCGCAGCAGGTCGAGCACAGTCAGGCCTTTGAAGCGCACAGGCTGCTGAAAAGCGAAGCCGATGCCCATACGGGCGCGTTCGGTGATGGATTTTTCGGTGATGTCCTCGCCGTTGAAGAGGATCTGTCCGGCGGTCAGCTGTTTGATGCCGGCGACCAGTTTGGCGAGGGTGGATTTGCCGCCGCCGTTGGGACCGGTGATGACGACGAACTGGTTGTCCTCGATGGTCAGATCGAGATCGCGGATGATTTCATTGGCAGTGCCATCCTCATCCGCGGTGAAGCTAACTTTTCTGAGTTCCAGCATTGCGGATACTCCCTTCTGATTGATCGGTTATAGTATTTGCTTATCGCACTACCATTATAAGCGATTTTCCGAAAAAAGTCAACCTATGCGTTGAACGGTCACTTGCTGCATTCTCCTGCCGGTGCTCTGCGGTCACAGAAGAACGGGCGTTCCTTGCTTTTATTATACCACAGATTCCGGATTCTGTTCATATCGGATATTTCACAAGAATTTGAAAGGAGAAAGTAGAAAGGAGAAAGAATACGGCGTGTGCGGGGGAGAAGTTAGGAATTAGGAGTTAGGAGAGAAAAGCTGGGAATGATGGATGGCAAGCTAAAAGCGCCCGACCTGCGGCAGCCAATACCGCGAGTCGGGCGCTATGGTTTCTGAGAATACTTTGAACGCGAAAATGGAAGCGGACACTGTCCGCCGCGAGTCGGGCGCTTTCAATTATTCAGAATACAGTGAGTACGAAGATTAGCCCCATCTGCCGCCGCCGGGACCGCCGGGACCCATACCGCCGCCGGAGGATGCCGCTGCCGTGATCTGTGTGCCGCCGGATGCCGTGCCGCCGAGCGTCACGCCGTATTCGCAGTCGCCGAGCATCTTGGTGCCGCCGGTAACAGTCGTGCCGGAGAAACAGGTCGAATTATCCTTGGAGGAGATGCCGGGGCTGCCAGCCGCGCTCTTGAACGTGACAACTGCATTGCCGCTTGCATCCTTGAATGTATAGGTGGTGCTGAGATTGGTATTGCCTGCGGTCATGGAGATGTACGTGCCGCCGGTCTGCTTGATGGAATAGCTGCCGCCGTCGCCGCAGTCGAGCGGTTCCTGACCGTTGCAGACGTAATAGCCGCCGGTGATATTGATATCGCCGTTGGAATCGAATGCGTCGTGGTCGCCGTTTGCGCTGTTGACAACAACCAGACCGCCGCTGAGATTGAGTTCACCGAAGGAACTGCTCATGAATCCGCCGCCCCACGGTCCCTGCTGCTGATTGCCGGAATTGTCCGCGCCGCCTGCCGCATTGTATCCGTCATCGCCGGAGACAACATAGACTGTGCCGCTGTTCTGGTAGATATAGACACCCTCCACGCCTTCATAGCACTTGGAAATGAAGATCTGCACATCGTCATAGGTTCCGGCATCCTTCGTGCCGATCGTGACGTTATGATCTGCGTGGAAGCCGTCATCTGCGGTCGCAACATTGAATACGCCGCCGGTTACGGTGATGCTGCCGCCCGCATGAACGCTGTCATCGGAGGTGTTCAGCGTGATATTGCCGCCCTTGAACGTGATATCGCCCGCGCTCTGATAGGTGGTTCCTGCTTCGTCAAACAGACCGACGCACTTGATGCCCTTGGCGGAGATATCGGTCTTGTTGGCGTTGCCGTCCATACCCATTCCGCCGCCGCCGGGGAAGCCGCCGCCCCAAGGATTCTGCTGCTGTCCGCCGGTGCTGCCGCTTGCGGTGTAAGCGCTGCCCTGATAGGTGTAGATGTCGATGTCGCCGCCGTTGATTTCGACTGCCTGCTCCGCCTGAATGCCGTCGCCGTTTTCTGCCTTGATCTTCACGGTGCCGCCGTTGATGCGGATATAGCCCTTGCCGGAATCGGCAGTATCATTGGTGGATTTCAGACCGTCGCCGCTCTTGCTGGTGACGTTGATGCTCAGGGATTCGTAGCTTTCCGCGTCCGGATCGCCGATGCGGATGGAATCCTTGCCGCGGATGCCGTCGTCGACTGAATTGACGGTGATATCACCGTTCCAGATCTTGATATCATCCTTGGACACGATGCCGTCGCCCGCGTTGCCGTTGACAGTCAGCTTGCCCTTGCCCTTGAATTTGAGGTCGTCCAGAGAATAGATCGCGCCCTGCGAGCCGTCTGCGTTGGTGTACTCCTTACCGTCGGAAATGACGTTTTCGGTGTCCTTCTTTACGGTGATGACGCATTCATCGGCGATCTGCTGAACATAGATCGGTGAATCGGTGCTGTTTGAGAGCTTCAGTCCGCGCAGATTGAGCGTGACCTGACCGGTCGGATAAGCGGTCTCGTCCACATCGACCTTGATCTGTCCTTCTGCGCATTCGCCGTCGAAGCTGATATCGCCGAAGTCGTTGGTGCCGTCGCTGGTCGGCTTAATGACGGTGATTTTCGTGCCGTCCACGGTAATATTCTGTGCTTTATCCGCCGCAACAACCTGATCTGCGGCATTTTTCAGTGTCACGCCGTTCGCGCCGAACGTGATTTGTGAGACATACTGTGCATCTGCAACAGGCTCTGTCACAGTCGGTTCGGTGGTGGTTGTGGTGGGTGCGGTCGTCCCGGTTGTTCCGGTAGAGACGGTCGTGCCGGTCTCCGTGCTGCCGGAGAGCAGACCGCGCTTCATCAGCGTGAGGTCGATGGCGGTCAGTACGCCGTCACCGTCGAGGTCATTGGCAGCAAGCTCAACCTTTTCCTTGCCGCCGGCAAGAAAATTCGAGAGCTTTTTGCAGTCCAGACTGCCGACCGCAGAGACCGGCAGTGCCAGCGCGGCAGCGGCGATCACAGCTGCGGACGCGAGCGCCAGTTTCACTGAATTTTTCATAAGTAATCCGTCCTTTCACATAACCAATGGTTTTTTCTTTACTGTTCAATTGTACTCGTATGCGGAGAACGAGAAGGGGGCCGTTTCCGCGGATTTTCTGTTTTGAGTATAGCACACTGAAAACAGAAAATCAAGTGGTTTTCCGGAATTTTACTGACCGCTCACCAAATTTTGCGCCTATTTTCACAGGATGCACATATTGCGATACTGTGCGAAACAGACAGCATTTTGGACTGATACTCAAACTATCAGATGTGGTTTTAATTAGGATACGAAGGTGAATCAGAGGTTTTCGGGGCACTTGAATCAATTCAGCGAAGTGGCTGAATTTAATTAAATTTAATTGGATAAATTGCCAAACGCTTTGTTTTGTCTGAATACACATTTTCTGCGCTGCCGTCATAATTTTTTCATAAGCGGAAGCCTTGACAATCCGGGGAAAATATGCTATAATGATTCTAAGCGATGACCGGAACCGCCGTCTGCTTTCCCCGATTTCCAGAGAGCCGCACACTGCTGAAACTGCGGCAGTCGGTGCAGACAGCGCAACATCCGCGAGCCGGCAGAAGAACAGCATCCCGCTCAGTAGAACTGCCCGTTCGGAGGAACGACATCCTCAAAAAAGAGGGCTTTGCCAGATAGCGGCAGAGCCAATATGGGTGGTACCGCGGAGCCTGCTTCGTCCCTGTTTTCCAGAGGACGGAACAGGCTCTTTTTTAGTTAGGAGTTAGAAGTGAGGAATGAGGAGTTTTTTCGTTCGCAGCTTCCAGCTCCTAACTCCTAACTATACGAAGAAAGGTTGGTTTTTCATGCAGATCACAAAAGAGCTGGTCTCCTACGTCGCGCAGCTTTCCCGCATCAAGCTCGACGAATCTGAGACCGAAGACATGCAGAAGCAGATGGGCGCGATCGTCGATTACATGGATATCCTCAATCAGCTGGATACCGATGAGATCGAACCGCTGTCCCACATTTTCAGCATCACCAACGTCATGCGCGACGACGTCACTGCGCCGTCCTATGATCGCGAGGAGATTCTGAGCAATGCACCGGAACACACGGCGGAGGCATTCGTCGTGCCGAAGACGGTCGAATAAGGAGGGCATACAGTGAATATATTTGACATGACCGCGCTGGAGATCGGCGCGGCGATCAAGGCGGGCAAGCTCACTGCCCCGGAAGCCGCAAAGCAGGCGCTTGATGCCTCCGAAGCGGCAAACGGCAAGGTCAATGCCTACATCACCATCTGCCGTGAGCAGGCAATGGCACAGGCGGAGGATGTGCAGAAGCGCATCGAATCCGGCGAGCTGACTTCTCCGCTCGCAGGCGTGCCGTTCGGCATCAAGGACAATATCTGCACTAAGGGCATCAAGACCACCGCAGCTTCGCATATTCTCGGCGACTTCGCACCGGTCTATGATGCATTCGTCATGCAGAAGCTGAATGCGGCAGGTGCTGTCACGATCGGCAAGCTGAACATGGATGAATTCGCGATGGGCTCCACCTCCGAAACATCCTACTACGGCGCAACCCATAACCCGTGGGATCTGAACAAGGTGCCGGGCGGTTCCTCCGGCGGTGCGGCTGCGGCTGTCGCGGGCAATATGGCACCGATCACGCTGGGCTCCGACACCGGCGGGTCCATCCGTCAGCCGGCATCCTACTGCGGCGTCACCGGCTTCAAGCCCACTTACGGCACCGTTTCCCGTTTCGGTCTGATCGCCTACGCTTCCTCGCTTGACCAGATCGGCCCGGTCGGCCGCGATGCGAAGGACTGCGCCGCTGTCATGGACATCATTTCCGGCAAGGATGAGATGGACGGCACTTCTCTGGAGATGGAGTATCCGAAATATCTCGAATCCCTGACGGGCGATGTCAAGGGACTGAAGATCGGTCTGCCGAAGGAGTGCTACGCGAATGCAGGTCTTGACGCAGAGGTCGCCGAGAAGACAAGAGCCGCAGCCGAAAAGCTCAGAGAGCTCGGCGCAGAGGTCGAGGAAATCTCCATGCCGTTCCTTGATTATGTGATTCCGGCATACTATATTATAGCGGCAGCAGAAGCATCGTCCAACCTCTCCCGCTTCGACGGCGTGAAGTACGGCTTCCGTTCCCAGAATTACAGCGGTCTGGTCGACATGTACAACGCCACCAGAAGCGAGGGCTTCGGCAAGGAGGTCAAGAAGCGCATTCTGCTCGGCACATTCGTGCTGTCCTCCGGCTACTATGATGCATATTACCGCAAGGCACTCAAGGTCAAGGCGATCATCAAGAAGCATTTCGACGAGATCTTCTCGAAGTACGACCTGATCCTCTGCCCTGTCGCACCGACCACCGCACCGGAGATCGGCAAGTCGCTCGCGGATCCGCTGGCGATGTATCTCTCCGATATCTTCACGGTCTCGGTCAATATCGCAGGCCTGCCGGGCATTTCGATGCCGTGCGGCTTTGATAAGAACAATATGCCGATCGGCGCACAGCTTATCGGCCCGGCACTCGGCGACACCAAGGTGCTGAATGCCGCATACGCCTA
>JAFZPL010000079.1 GCA_017550355.1 Oscillospiraceae bacterium
ATCGCGAAGAAGCACGGCGGCATCAGCGAGACCTTCACCGTCCGCAGAGTCGCACACGGCGTCGGCATCGAGCGTGTCTTCCCGGTCCATGCACCGTCTGTCGAAAAGGTTGAGGTCGTCCGCAAGGGCGTCGTCCGCAGAGCAAAGCTCTATTATCTGCGCGGCAGAGTCGGCAAGGCAGCAAAGGTCAAGGGACTGGTTCGTTGAACTGCAAACTGTGCGAAGGTGGACTGGTTTCCAGTCCGCCTTTTTTCATATGAAACCAGAAGGAGGCACACACGATGGCTGAATACGAAACAACAGTGAAAGAAAAGAGCGGAATTGCTGAATTTCTCGGCGATATGCTCGACATTATCGAAACAGGACTCGGCTCAATTTTTGTACTATTTCTGCTGCTCACCTACCTCTTCCTGCCTGTCTCCGTGGACGGCGGCTCCATGCAGCCGACGCTCTATAACGGTGACACGCTCCTCATGCTGCGCAAGCTCTGGATGCCCTCGAACGGCTCCATCGTCGTGATCGACGACCAGGAAGGGCTCTCGTTCTCCGAGGAAGGCACCACGGAAGAGAACAGCGGACTGAACCGCATCATCGTCAAGCGTCTCATCGCACAGGGCGGCCAGGAGGTCAACATCGACTTCGATAACGGCACCGTCGCAGTGGACGGCGTGCAGCTCCAGGAGCCCTACATCGCAGACCTGACCAAGCGCGACGACTCCTGCGGAAGAGTACAGTATCCGATCATCGTGCCGGAGGGCTATGTCTTCGTCATGGGCGACAACCGCAACCACAGCACCGACAGCCGTAACCCCAATGTCGGCGTCATTCCGGAGGATCTCATTCTCGGGCAGGCTGTGCTCCGCACCGACCGCGACGAGAAACTCCGCACAAGCTGGACTGAAAAATTTGCATTGCTTTTCTGAGCTGAAAGGAGCGTGATCCCCGATGGAAATGCAGGAACACGAGCAGACACGGGAGCTCGGCAGCACCCGCGTTTTTGATCCCGCAGAAGCACCCGAAAAGAACGCCGGCGGCGAGCCGGAGGAACCGCAGAGCACCGGCGGTAAGGAAGCCGCAGGCAGCCTCTTCAGCGACATCATGGACATTTTTGAGACAATCATCACGTCTGTTTTCGTTATGCTGATGATCTTCACGTTTCTGGTCTGCATCGCCAGCGTGGAAGGCACGTCGATGGTGCCGACGCTGAGCGACAAAGACCGGCTTCTCGTCACACGCGCATTCAACGAATTCGAGACGGGCGATATTCTCATTATCCAAAGCGACCACGCTTTTGTTTTCGATGAGGACGGCAAGCTCAAGGAGAATCCCGGTCTCGACAAGCGCATCGTCAAGCGCCTGATCGCACAGGGCGGCCAGGAGGTCAACATCGACTTTGACGAGGGCGCAGTCTATGTGGACGGCAAGAAGCTCGACGAGCCCTATATCAATGTGCCGACGCACCGCAACGAGGGCGCGTTCAATTTCCCGATCACCGTTCCGAAGGGCTACGTGTTCGTGCTGGGCGACAACCGCGGCATTTCCAGAGACAGCCGTGATCCGAACGTGGGACTGATCCCGCTGTCGGACGTGCTCGGCGAGGTGCGGTTCCGCATTGCACCGCTCTCCGGCTTCGGCACCGTCGAATAAAAGGATTATTTAATAGTATGGAAGATATGAAAGATATCCAGTGGTTCCCCGGACATATGGCGAAAACCCGCCGGCAGATCACAAAATCGCTGCCGCTGGTCGACGCCGTCGCGGAACTTCTGGACGCAAGGATCCCGCTTTCCAGCCGGAATCCCGAATTTGACCGTCTCACCGGCAGAAAGCCGCGGCTGGTCATCCTCAACAAAGCGGATATGGCAGATCCGAACGTGACCGACCGCTGGATGCAGTATTTCAAAAAGCAGGGTGCTGCCGTCATCACCGCCGATTCCAAGAACGGCAAGGGCATCAATAAATTCGGCGCGGCGCTCCGCGAACTGCTGAAAGAACGTCTGGAGATGCTCGCGGCAAAGGGCATGCGCGGCAGACCGATCCGAGTGATGATCCTCGGCATCCCGAATGTCGGCAAATCCTCGCTCATCAACCGCTTAGCGGGCAGCAAACGCGCAAAAGCGGAGGACAGAGCGGGCGTCACGCGCACACAGCAGTGGATCAAGACGTCTGACGGCGTCGAGCTGCTTGATACGCCGGGCGTCCTCTGGCCGAAATTTGAAGATCGGGAGGTCGCGGTGCGGCTGGCAATGACCGGTGCGATCCGCGATGATACACTCGATAAGGAAGCACTCGCTGCAAGACTGCTGGCGCTGCTGCATGAAAGCTACCCGGCGGCAGTGGAAGCGCGGTACAAGATCCCGCAGGATGCGGAAGGCACCGGCTATGAGCTGATGGAGCAGATGGCAAAGAACCGCGGGATGCTGCTCGGCGGCGGCGTGCCGAATACGGAGCGTGCGGCGATCACACTGCTGGATGAATTCCGCGGTGCAAAGCTCGGACGCATTTCCCTCGAACCGCCGGAGAAAGCGTGACAATATGGCACGGGAACTGAAAGTTTACAGTGAACTCTTTGAGTACGACGCGGCACTGCGGGAAACCTTTCCCGTTTTCTGCGGCGTCGATGAAGCCGGACGCGGACCGCTGGCGGGCGATGTGTACGCCGCAGCGGTCATTCTGCCGCCGGATCTCGTGATCCCGGGGCTGAACGACAGCAAGAAAATGTCCGAAGCACGCCGCGAACAGCTGGCCCCGATCATCAAGGAGAAGGCGCTTGCATGGGCGATCGGCACAGCATCAGTCGCGGAGATCGAGAAAATCAATATTCTGCAGGCGGCACTGCTCGCGATGCGCCGCGCCGTAGACGCACTTTCCGTGAAACCGGCGCTTGCACTCGTGGACGGCAATCAGCCGCCCGTTCTGACAGTGACCACTGAGACAGTGGTTCACGGTGACGCTGTTTCCGCAAGCATTGCGGCAGCATCCGTCCTAGCGAAAACCGCAAGAGATGCCTCCCTGCGCGAGCTGGACAAGCAGTATCCGCAGTACGGCTTTGCGGCGCACAAGGGCTATGGCACGAAAGCGCACTACGAAGCGATCGAAAAATACGGCATCTGCCCCGCACACCGTCCCTCCTTCCTGCGCAAATTCTATGAACAGCAAGGGGAATAAACGGCAGACCGGCAATTTCGGCGAGGACGCCGTCTGCGCCTACCTCACAGCGAAGGGCGCAGAAATCCTGTGCCGGAATTTTACCGTGCGCGGCGGAGAGATCGACATTCTCGCGAAGCACGGGGAATACCTGCTGATCGTCGAGGTCAAGACACGCAGAACCGGCTCGCTCATTTCGGGCGCGGCGGCGGTCGATGCAAAAAAGCAGGCGCATCTGATCCGTGCAGCAGAGCAGTATCTGCTGAAATATCCGTGTGATCTGCAGCCGCGTTTCGATGTTGCCGAGGTGGAATACTCCGGCGAAACAGTGCGGCATATCGAATATATCGAAAACGCATTTGATGCGACAGGGCAAACGTGAAGCAGAGAACGGGAAGGAGAAAGGATCCGTACAGCGGCAAGCTGCTTTCTCCCCTCCTTCTTTCTCTGCATTCATAATATAGAAATGCGTTCTGCCGGTTCCTAACACATAATATCTGCAGACGTGGCGAAGGAGTAACGCGGCGTTACGGGGTTCCGTTTTCGCGATTTCGAGGGTGCAATTCCCTCCGTCTGCACAATCCGAATCCTTTGGTCTAATTTTTACGGGAGGGTATTTTTATGCTTTACCACAGCACACGAAACAAGGCACTCTGCGTCAGCAGTGCCGAAGCCATCGCACAGGGCATCTCCAAGGACGGCGGTCTGTTCGTTCCGGAATCCATTCCGGCACTCTCCGCAGCCGATTTCGATGCACTCAAAGGGCTTTCCTATGCCGAACGCGCAGCACGTCTCTTCGCGCTCTATCTGACCGATTTTACCGCCGAGGAGCTCCGCGAATGCACCCGTGCCGCCTATGAATCCGGCAGCTTTGAGACGCCGGCAGTCCAGGAGATCTCCACGCTCGCGGACGGTTCCATGCTCCTGGAGCTCTGGCACGGCCCGACCTGCGCATTCAAGGATATGGCGCTCCAGATCCTGCCCCATTTCCTCACCCGCGCCATCAAGAAGACCGGCATCGACCGCGAAGTCGTCATTCTGACCGCAACCTCCGGTGACACCGGCAAGGCTGCGCTCGCGGGCTTCAAGGATGTCCCCGGTACGCGCATTCTCGTCTTCTATCCGGTGGACGGCGTTTCCCCGATGCAGAAGCGTCAGATGCAGACGCAGGAGGGCGCAAACGTCGGCGTCTGTGCGGTCAAGGGCAATTTCGATGACTGCCAGAACGGCGTGAAGGCGATCTTCACCGATCCGAAAATGCAGGAGATCCTCGCTGCAAACGGCATGCAGTTCTCCTCCGCAAACTCCATCAACTGGGGCAGACTCGTCCCGCAGATCGTTTACTATGTGTCCGCCTACGTCACGATGCTCGAAAAGGGCATTCTCAACAACGGCGACCGTTTCGCCCTCACTGTCCCGACGGGCAATTTCGGCAACATCCTTGCGGCATGGTATGCAAAACAGATGGGCGTGCCGATCACGCATCTCGTCTGCGCATCCAACATCAACAAGGTCCTCACGGACTTCATCGACACCGGCGTCTACGACCGCAACCGCGATTTCCACACGACCGTTTCCCCGTCGATGGATATCCTCATCTCCAGCAACCTGGAGCGTCTGCTCTACCACATGACCGGTGAGGATGACGCACAGATCCGCGAATGGTTCGGCGCACTCAAGACCGACGGCAGATATGAGATCTCCCGCGAGCTGAGAAACCGCATCCAGGCGGAATTCTCCGGCGCATATTTCGATGACGCACAGACCAAGGCGATGATCGGCAAGGTGTTCTCCGAAACCGGCTACCTCTCCGATACGCACACCGCTGTCGGCATCTGCGCGGCACGCGACTACACCGCGAAGGCTGCGGACAAGTACCCGATGCTGATCGCCTCCACCGCAAACCCCTACAAATTCGGCGCGGCTGTGCTGGAAGCAGTCGGCGTGGATGCAGGTGATGCGGATGAATATGCTGTGCTCGATCTGCTGCAGCAGAAGTCCGGCATGAAGATCCCGGCAGCACTCGCTGAGCTGAAAACCAAGCCAGTGCGCTTTGAGGACGTGACCGCGCAGGAGGATATGGCGGAGTACGTCAAAGCGTCTCTCGGAATCAAGTGAGCCTTTGGGTGATCGGAGATCTCCACCTTTCGTTCGGCGTGGAAAAGCCGATGGATATTTTCGCGGGCTGGGAGCATCACACGGAACGGCTGGAAGAAGCCTGGCACCGATGCATTCAGCCGGAGGATACCGTCGTGCTGGCTGGCGACACCTCCTGGGGCATGACGATGGAGGAAGCGCTGCCGGACTTTCAGTGGATCCATGATCTTCCCGGAAAACAGAAAATACTCCTCAAGGGCAACCACGATTACTGGTGGGTGACCATGAAGAAAATGCAGGCGTTTCTGGACGCACACGGGCTTTCAACGCTCTCGCTCCTGCACAACAACTGCTATCCCTACGGCGAATACGGCATCTGCGGCACACGCGGCTGGGTGAACGTCGACACTGCCCCCGATCCCGCAGACGCAAAGGTCATTGCGCGGGAGGCGCAGCGGCTGGATGTTTCGCTCAAAGCCGCAGAAGCACAGGGATTAAAGCCCCTCGCCTTCCTGCATTATCCGCCCATCTACGCCGCAAACTGCAATTACGGCATTCTGGAAGTGCTCTGGCGGCATCCGGTCACAGACTGCTGGTACGGGCATATTCACGGGCGGCATCTCCATTCCCATGCGATCAACGGCGAACGCGACGGCATTTGCTATCACCTGATCGCAAGCGACTATGTACAGTTTATTCCGCAAAAAATCATGTAAAATGTTCAAAACGAAGAAACCGAGAAATTGACTGGAAAAATCTGCATAGTTGTGATATAATAATTGTATCTGTCACGGCGTCTGCCGTGTACCTATGTAAAATTGCGCAGAAACGCGCAAGAGAATTAATTTTGGAGGAAAAACCAATGAGTCTGATTTCCGATGTCAAAACAGATGTAAATATGAGAGAGATCACCTTCTCGATCACCGCAGAAGCACTGGAGGCAGCTTGCGAAAAGGTCTACCAGCGCCAGAAGAAGAACATCCAGGTCAAGGGCTTCCGCAAGGGCAAGGTTCCGCGCAAGATGGTCGAAAAGTTCTACGGCGAAGAGGTCTTCTTTGAGGACGCTGTGAACGACCTGATCCCCGGCGAGCTCGGCGGCATCATCGAGGCTGAAAAAATCGCAATCGTCGACAGACCTTCCGTGGAGCTCGTCTCCTGCACGAAGGCTGAAGGCGCGGTCTGCAAGGCAACTCTCATCACCAAGCCGGAGATCACCCTCCCGACCTACGAGGGACTCCACGCTCCGATGAAGGTCAAGGAGATCACTGACAGCGACATCGACGCACAGATTGACCTGATCCGTCAGCGTCAGGCACGCGTTGTCGACGTCGAGGGCAGAGCTGCTGAAAACAACGACGAAGTCAAGATCAACTTCGAGGGCTTCATCGACGGCGAAGCATTCGAGGGCGGCAAGGGCGAAAATTACCCGCTGCGTCTCGGCTCCGGTCAGTTCATCCCGGGCTTTGAGGATCAGATCGTCGGCCACAACATCGGCGAAAGCTTTGATGTGAACGTCACCTTCCCGGAGAACTACGGCGATGAGCGCTACGCAGGCAAGGAAGCAGTCTTCAAGACCGAACTGCTCGGCATCACCACCCAGGAGCTTCCTGAGGTCGACGACGACTTCGTGAAGGACGTCTCCGAGTTCGACACTGTCGATCAGCTTCGCGAGGACATCAAGAAGACACTGACCGAGCGTGCAGAGAAGACCGCTGAGACCGGCTTCGAGAATGCAATCTTCGAGCAGATCATCGAAGGCGCTGAGGCAATCATCCCGCAGGTCATGGTCGACCGCCGCATTGATCAGCATGTCAACGACTTCGAGAACCAGCTGCAGCAGCAGTACGGCGACCTGAAGCTCGATGAGTATCTCCAGCTGACCGGCATGGATATCAACTCTCTCCGCGATGAGTACGAGCCGCAGGCAAAGAAGGAAGTCAAGCTCCGTCTCGCACTTGAGAAGATCGCAGACGAGCAGAACATCGTGATCTCCGATGAGGAGCTCGAGGAAGAGATCACCGCGTTCGCCGGCAGAATCGGCGCTCCGGTCGAGTTCGTCAAGTCCCGCATCCCGAAGGATGACTATGTCACCGATCTGCGCATCAACAAGGCTGTTGAGTTCCTGAAGAGCCGCGCAGTCGTCGACAACGATATGGCAGAGGAGACCCCGGCTGAGGAGACTGCGGAAGCAGCTGCTGAGGCACCGGCAGAGTCCACCGAAGCTTAATTGAACCGAAATACAGCTTACGCCCTGCACATGCGTGTGCAGGGCGATAGCCCCTTATTAAAGAGGTACCGTTTTTTCACCGGAAGAAAGGAAGGTAAGAGAGATGAGCCTTGTCCCAACCGTAATCGAACAGACCAACCGCGGCGAGCGTGCATATGACATTTATTCCCGCCTGCTGAACGACCGCATCATCATGCTTTCTGAGGATGTGAACGACGTGACTGCAAGCCTTGTCGTCGCACAGCTTCTGTTCCTCGAAAGCCAGGATCCGGAAAAGGATATTTTCCTCTATATCAACAGCCCCGGCGGTTCTGTGACAGCCGGCATGGCGATCTACGACACCATGCAGTATATCCGCTGCGATGTGAACACCATCTGCATCGGTCTGGCGGCGTCGATGGGCGCACTGCTGCTCTCCTCCGGCACAAAGGGCAAGCGCATGGCTCTGCCCAACAGTGAGATCATGATCCACCAGCCGCTGATCATGGGCGGCGGTATTTCCGGTCAGGCGACCGATATCAAGATCCGCACCGATAACCTGCTGCGTACCAAGGACAATCTGAACCGCATCCTCGCCGAGAACACCGGCAAGCCGCTGGAGACCATCCAGCAGGATGTTGAACGCGATTACTTCATGACCGCTGAGGAAGCCCTCAATTACGGTCTGATCGACAAGGTCGTCAGCAAGCGCGCCTGATCCAGAGAGAAACAGAAAGGAGCAATATGGCAGATAAAACTTACCGCGTTTGTAATTTCTGCGGAAAGGGCGAGCGGAGCGTGCAGAGCATGTTTTCCGCCGGAAATACCAATATCTGTGACGAATGCGTCAGCTATTGCTATGAGCTGCTTTACGGCGATCTGGACGTGGAGCGTTCGGCTGCGAAGAAAACAAAGCGTAGCGCGGAACGCCGTCCGGAGCTTCATCTGCTCAAACCCGCCGAAATCAAGGCTGTGCTCGATGAATATGTGATCGGGCAGGAAAGCGCGAAAATCTCGCTCTCCGTTTCCGTTTACAACCACTACAAACGCATTATGAGCAAGGACGACGGCGACGATGTGGAGCTCCAGAAGAGCAATGTGCTCCTCGTCGGCCCCACCGGTGTCGGCAAGACCTATCTTGCACAGACGCTCGCCAAGATCCTTGATGTACCGTTCGCAATCGCCGATGCGACTACGATCACCGAAGCCGGCTATGTCGGCGACGACGTGGAAAACGTGTTGCTGCGTCTCATCCAGGCTGCAAACTTCGATGTTGCGGCTGCAGAGCGCGGCATCATCTACATCGACGAAATCGACAAGATCGCAAGAAAATCCGAAAACACATCCCTCACCCGTGATGTCAGCGGCGAAGGTGTCCAGCAGTCCCTGCTGAAAATCATCGAGGGAACCGTTTCCAATGTCCCCCCGCAGGGCGGCAGAAAGCACCCGAATCAGGAGTTCATCCACATCAACACCAAGAACATCCTCTTCATCTGCGGCGGTGCGTTTGACGGTCTCGAAAAGCATATCCTGAAACGGACGCAGTCCTCCGGACTTGGTTTCGGTGCGGATGTCATCTCCAAGAAGGAACAGATGCAGAACATCTTCCGGAAGGTCATCCCGCAGGATCTCGTGAAATTTGGCATCGTGCCGGAGCTTGTCGGACGTCTGCCCATCATCACAACACTGGATGAAATGGACGAGGAATCGCTGATCCGTATTCTCACTGAGCCGAAGAATGCACTTCTCAAGCAGTATTCCAAGCTCTTCAAATATGACGGGATCGAGCTTTCGATCGAACGCGATGCGCTCAAGGAGATCGCAAAACGCGCGATCGCACAGAAGACCGGCGCACGCGGACTCCGCGCCATTCTCGAAGGCATCCTCATGAAGACGATGTTTGATGTGCCTTCCAACAAGAATGTGAGCAAGGTGGTCGTCACAGCAGACTGCGTTCTCAACAATAGCCAGCCCATGCTGCTCGACGACAACAACCAGCCTGTGAAAATCGCGTAAACACAAGGATATCGGAGTCTCCCGCAGCATCATCACTGTGGGAGATTCTTGTCATTCCGCGGCAGCCGATCTCCCATATCTGCCGAACATTTCCGCTTGCTTTTTTCATGAGGAAGCAGTATAATAGATCATAAAGAAACTCTCTCCGGCTGCGCACGGAGCAGAGCGAAGTCCCAGTGCCGCGCAGGGCAGATTGGAAAACCGTATGCAGATCAAATTCCAGAAAACCGGCACGCTGCCTTTGGTGATCCTCCGCGGCAGAGTCCTGTTTCCCGGCACAAACTGTGCAACAGAGCTGAACAGCAAATTTGCTGCAAATGCCGCACGCACCGCGATCGACGACAAGCGGCTTCTGCTCTTTGTCACACGAAAAAATACCGCCACGAGCGATCCGCGCCCGACAGAGCTCTTCCGCATCGGCGTGCTTGCATATGCAGACCAGCTCATTGATCCGGACGGCACAGTACGTCTCGTGCTGCACTGTCTCTCCCGTGTACACCTCACAAAATTCAGCCAGCCGAACGCTGACCGCGCCTATTGGCAGGCGGAATACGAAGCGCTCCCGCTTGATATCGACTCAGATGTCCGCCCGGAACAGATGGAAGCGCTTGTCCGCGCTGTGAAAAAAGAATACCGCACATATTTCCACAACCTCCACAACAACCTTGCGGAAATTGTCGAACAGCTCAATTTTGAGCGTGATCCGGAGCATGTGTTCACCCGTGTCTGGGCGAATGTGCCGATGGATTTCGAGGATGCGCAAAAAATGCTCGAAGAGGATTCCATGTTTCTCCGCATGACGCAGCTGCTTGCAGTTGTCAAACACGAAGCAGAGGTTGCAAGCTATGAAAATGAGCTGCGCCAGACCATGCAGGCAGGCTTTGAGCGGAATCAGCGGGAAGCATTCATGCGCGAACAGCTTCGCACATTGCAGGAGGAGCTCGGAGAAGACGACGATCCCGCAAATTATTTCGACCGCATTGACGAGCTCGCAGCGCCCGAGGAAATCCGCGAAAAACTCCGCAAAGAGGCAAATCAGCTGCAAAAAATGCCGATGGCATCACAGGAAGCATACGTGATCCAGAATTATCTCGACACGGTGCTCGCGCTGCCCTGGGGCAAGTATTCACACGAAAAGCTGGATATCAAAAAGGCGGAGCGCATCCTTGAAAAGGATCACTACGGACTCAAGCGCGTCAAGGAGCGTGTGCTCGAAGCACTGAGCGTTCATATCATTCAGCCGGAGCTCCGCGGACAGATCATCTGTCTTGTCGGCCCTCCCGGCGTCGGAAAAACATCCGTCGCAAAGTCCGTTGCAAAGGCGCTCGGCAGAGAATATGTCCGCGTTTCACTCGGCGGTGTGCGCGATGAAGCAGAGATCCGCGGTCACAGAAAGACTTATGTCGGCGCAATGCCCGGCAGAATCATCGAAGCAATCCGCCAGGCAGGCACGATGAATCCGTTGGTGCTGCTTGATGAAGTGGACAAGCTCTCCGGCGATTTCAAGGGTGATCCTGCCGCCGCTCTGCTTGAAGTGCTCGACAGTGCGCAGAACCACGCCTTCCGCGACCATTTCGTCGAAGTGCCGTTCGATCTCTCGCAGGTCATGTTTCTCACTACCGCAAACGACCCCGCAGCAATCCCCGGTCCGCTCTACGACCGCATGGACGTGATCGAGCTCAATTCTTACACCCGCGAGGAAAAATTCCACATTGCGAAGGAGCACCTCATCAAGAAACAGATCAAGGAGAACGGACTCCGCGCAAATCAGATCCGCGTGACTGACGAGGCAATTTATTCGCTCATCGACTATTACACAAAAGAAGCCGGCGTCCGCAATCTTGAACGCCAGATTGCAGCACTCTGCCGCAAAACAGCACGTACGCTGCTCGACGGCGAAGTGAAATCCGTCAAATACACGCCGGAAACGATCGAAGCCGCACTCGGCCCGCACCGCTTCACCGGTGATTACTGCGAGAAAGAAGACTGCGTCGGCATCGTGAACGGACTTGCGTGGACTTCTGTCGGCGGTGTGCTCATGCCGCTTGAAGTGCTCACGATGGAAGGCAAAGGCGAGATCACGCTGACCGGTTCTCTCGGCGACGTGATGAAAGAATCCGCACGGCTCGCTGTCTCCTATACACGGTCAGTCGCGAAGAAATACGATATCAATCCAGAGCTTTTCAAGAGCAAGGATATCCACATACACGCACCGGAGGGCGCTGTCCCGAAGGACGGCCCGAGCGCAGGCGTGACTATGCTCACAGCCTTGGTCTCGGCGCTGTCAGGTATTCCTGTCCGGCACGATCTCGCCATGACCGGTGAGATCACGCTGCACGGCAAAGTCCTGCCCATCGGCGGCATCGTCGAAAAATCAATGGCGGCATACAAAAACGGGATTCACACTGTTCTCCTGCCGAAAGATAATATCCCCGATCTTGATGAGCTCGATAAGACTGTTCGCGGAGACATGGAGTTCATCCCCTGCGAAACCGTTGATACAGTGCTGGAGAATGCACTGCGGCCGGTTCACTATGAACCGGTACTGGAACCGCTGTTCCCTGAAGAGCAGGAGCGGCTTATGATGCCGCCGCTCAGAACCTCTCTTCTTTGATCGTTCCCATTATAACAAACAGAGCGTCTGATATCCCGTATATCAGGCGCTCGTTTTCGATACTGATTTTTCTGTACATAGAAGTACCCCGCATCCGAAGATGCGGGGTACTCTTTAGAGGTTTGAATGAATATTACTTCATGCCTGCAATGGTCTTGAGCAGCTCATTGGTATCGTCGGAGGAAAGACCCTCAACCCCGTCCATCTCTGCATTTGCCTTGCCGGTATCAGTAACCTTAACGGAAGTGTCTTCAGCAACGATTCTTGCGAGCATGATCGCGTCAGAAACGGTGATCTTGCCGTCGCAGTTGACGTCGCCCTTCTTGGTGACCTGGCTGCCGCCAGCAGTGGTCTGCGTGGTAGTGGTTTCCTGCGTGGTGGTCGTGGTCTCAGCAGCAGTGGTCGCCTGAATCTGGACAGCCTCGCCCGGACGAACGGTCTCGGTCAGAGCGATGATGTCGTTGTAGAATGCCTTCGGCTGGCAGCTTCCATCGAACGGCAGCGGCTTACCGCCGTCTTCGTAGCTGTTTCTCCAGCTTGCGGAGTCGCAGTGACCCCACAGAGTCAGGCTGGAAATGTTGGTGGAACGCTCCATAGCTGCGCGGAAGATGTCAACGAAGAGGTCAGAACCTGTCTTAGCTGCGCAGTTGGTAACGTCGAGCTCGGTGATCTGGACATCCAGACCAAGGCTGTTGAACTTGTCGATTGCTTCTGCGTAGGAGTTCCAGTTGCTGTCCTTGTTCTCGTGTGCGCTGCCGGTCTTGCCGAAGTCAACAGCGTGCATATGGGACTGCATGCCGATACCGTCGATGTACGGACCAGCTTCGAGGATCTTCGCAGCCATGTTGTAGAGGTCGTCGGTCTTCTTCTTGAAGTATTCGTTGTAGTCGTTCATGTAGAGCTTGCAGTCAGACGGAGCATACTTTCTTGCATACTCAAATGCCTTGATAACAAACTCATCGCTATGGTAGCAGGACCACCAGTCGGAGTACTCGCCGCCGTCGCCGCGGAATCCGCCGCCGTCATTCTTGAACAGCTCATTGCAGACGTCGTATGCATACAGCTTGAGGTTCGGGTGATGCTCCTTGATCCAATCGAAGGTGTTCTTGATCATGCTTTCGAGACGCTTGTTCATGCGATCCTTGGAGACCGTCTGACCGCCGTCCTGGAAGTTCTCCTTGAAGATCCAGCTCGGAGTCTGAGAGTACCAAACGAAGGTATGACCGCGCATACCAATGCCGTTCTTCTCGCAGAAGGACATGATTGCGTCTGCGCCGGAAAGGTCAACGCCGATGTTGTCGCCGGAGGAGAGGTACTGCTTGCAGATGCTGTCAGGCTTCATTTCGTTTTCGCAGGTGATGGAGTTGAAGTTCTTGAGAATGAACTGCTGAACATCCTGCTTGCCGATGTTGAAGCCGGAAACTGCGGTGCCAAGGCGGAAGTACGGGCCCATCTTATCCTTGAAGCCATTGCCGCTCTTGTCGTAGGTGTAATCGTTGTTCTGGTGGGATGCGATGTCGCCGCTCGGCTGTGCGATCACAGATGCACCGCCGCTGGTCGTGGTCTTGGTGGTCTCAGTATAAGTCGGTGCAGTGGTGTTCTGGATCGGAGTGGTAGAGGAAGCGCCCGGAGCCTTGCTCGGATCGGTGTAGACATCGAGCATGGTGATGTCTGCAACGCCGCTGCTCTGCCAGCCTTCAGCATTCAGAGCGACCTCGTAGAGGTTGCCGATGCCCCAGCCTTCATTTGCCCATGCCTTGAAGTGATCGGAAACGGTGATGTGACCGGAAGTTCTCTTGGACTGACGGACGGAGAAGTACTGCTTGAAAGTTTCGCTGCCGCTGTTGATAGACGGACCGGTGTGATCCATCTGGAAGATCTTGTACTGTGCGCCGTCGATGGTAACGATCTTGCCGTTGCCGTCCGGGCACCAGTCGACCCAGTCTTCGATGATGTAGTACTCAACGAGAGGCGGGTTGCCTGCTGCGCCCTGATTCTGGAACCAACCGTAAACACAGAGTCGGGAGTTACCGCTTGCGCTGCCGGTTTGTTTGTAGTTTGCTTCGTAATCGAGGCCGATGTACTCGTAATCGGTTGCTTTCTTCTTGGAACCGAAGTCGAGACCGCGGCGTGCGAGGAAGTTTCCTCTGCTGACCGATGCACTCCACTCTGCCTTGAAGGTTGCGCCTTCGCCCAGCGTCATGGAACCGCTGCCGCC
>JAFZPL010000080.1 GCA_017550355.1 Oscillospiraceae bacterium
AAAACGCACCCCGCAGAATGCCGCTGCGGGGTGTTACGCTCTGTAAATTCAGTATCTGACCGCGGAACAGCCGGGCGCATGACTGCGGATCATGCCGCTGACCGCGCCTTATTTCGGCAGCATTTCGCTGAGCTGTTCAAATGTGATTCCATATTTCTGCGCAATCACATGGGCATAGCTTTTGCCGTCAGGCTTCCGGTAGCTGATCTTATAGCGGTTCTGCTCGCCGTTCTCCATCACGACGCTGACCGCCTCGCAGACCGCCTGTTCCGAGTCGGAAAACTTCTCGCAGTGCTCTGCCAGCTCATGCATATGCGTATTGAAGCAGGTTCGCGCACCGAGACAGCAGAGATACCGCAGCACATCCTCCGCGATATAGAGCGATTCCGTATGGCTGGTCGTCGCAAAGGATTCGTTGCAGAGAAGCAGGCTGTTTCCTGTTGCCGCACGGCAGATCTCGTGAAAGCGCTCCGATTCCTCGCCCAGTCTGCCCAGGGATACGGTGCGCTCCTCCTCGACCGGAAAATGCGTGTAGATGCCGTCACAGGGACGGATCTTCGCCGATGCCGCCGGCACAAACACGCCGCTCTGATACAGCAGGAACACGAGCCCGATGCCCTGCGTCAGGATCGTTTTGCCGCCGCGGTTCGGTCCCGTCAGGATCTGAACGGTCTTATCCTTTGTGAAGGAGAGATCGTTGCAGACGATCTGTTCGCTGTGCTTTTTCTGCATGGCAATGATCGCCAGCTTCACATTATAAAAGTCCGAAAGCACAGTGTCTCCGCCGACAGTCTCCGCCTGACAGCACGGCAGCCCGAACGCCGTCAGCTTCTTTTCCAGCGCAATGAACCGCAGATAAAAGAGCATCTCATCCGCCAGATCGGCAAGCACCTTTCCGCTCACATGCACATATTTATCCAGCACCTTATGCAGACTGCCGGTCAGCGAAGGCAGCATCCGCTCGATGATCGAGGTCAGATTGTTCATGAGCACGCTGTCCGAGGCACGCTGCGGCGTCTGTACACCGTAGAAATGCTTGTCTACCCAGTCGACGCCGTCGTGATGCACCTCCATCGTGAACGGATCCGGCACGCGGTCGGTGACCTGGTCCTTCCGGTGATAGGTGATGAATCGCTTCAGCACACCCTGCTGATCGAAATACACCCTGTTCAGCGAAACGATGCCCGCCTGACGCGGATAAAAGTCCGGCGTCAGGTTCACGCCGATGGTGATGCTCCGGATACTGCTGACCTTTTCCCCGATGTCAGCGATATCCGCAAGCAGTTCATCGTATCCGCTGTTGTCGCTGAGTGTGTGGATATAATCCGAAAAGCGCCGCATCCCCTCCGACTGAAACGTGCGGCCGCTGATCAGGTCGCGCAGCTTCGTCACGGAATGGATATAGTGCTCCAGCGAACGGAACCGCTGCATCAGCTCCCAGATCGTAGAGCTTCCGCCGACGCTGACCGGACGGTCGCTGAAGGAAAAACGCAGAGAATCGAACACCTGGAACAGATCGCTGCAAAGCTGTTCGTCACCGCGCAGTTCGCCGTAGATCTCCCGGCGATAATTGATCATCTGTGCATCGACCGGCATTTTCAGCAGGATCCGTTTGAGCACATTTTGTTCCGCGACGGAATCCGCAATGTTTTCCGCAAGGAATGCGACGCCGAGATCGTTCTCCGAATTGCCGCTGAGATCAAAAAACGCAGCAGATGCATCCGGTGAAAGAAGACTGATATGATTCATAATAGTACCCCTGTTTTCTTTTTTGATACTATTATAACTGAAACGCACCGGACTGTCAAGCCGAAGGTTGCGCACTTTGCAGAAAGTATGATTCCGGAAAACCTATAAAGAAATCTTTAGCTTTTTTTGATTGTTTCCAAAATATCTCTGTGTTATCATGAAACCATACCAAACAGGGAGGTAACTGCTATGAACGAATACATTTTACAGACAAACGCGCTTACCAAGCGCTACGGCAATTTCGCGGCGGTCAGCAATGTCTCGCTGAACATCCGCAAGGGCGCAATTTACGGACTGGTCGGCAGAAACGGCGCCGGCAAGACCACCTTCATGAAGATGATCTGCTCGCTGGCAGCTCCGACACAGGGCAGCTTCACACTCTGCGGCGAGACCTATCCGAAGCTCTCCGGCGCACGCGCCAAAGTCGGCAACCTGATCGAAGAGCCGGGCATTTACGCAAATCTGTCCGCTTACGACAATCTCCGCGCACAGGCGATGCTCTGCGGAAAGGACGATCCGGCGAAAATCCGGCAGCTCCTGGAGATCATCGGTCTGTCAAAAGCCGGAAAAAAGCACGCAGGCAAATTCTCGCTCGGTATGCGGCAGCGCCTCGGCATCGGACTGGCGCTCATCGGTGATCCGGAGATGCTCGTGCTCGACGAACCCATCAACGGACTGGATCCCGCGGGCGTTGCGGAGATCCGTGAAACGCTTCTGCATCTCAATCAGGAGCGCGGCATCACCGTCCTGATCTCCAGCCACATCCTCGGCGAGCTCTCCAAGCTCTGCACGGACTACGGTTTTCTCGACCGCGGCGAACTCATCCGCGAAATCACGCAGGAGGGGCTGCTCGCGGAATGCACGGAATCGGTCAGAGTGCAGGTCAATGACACCGGCGCGGCACAGGCAGCGCTGAACCGGATCGGCATCATGCTGATCAAGGCGGAGGATAACGGCATTCTCCGGGTGAGCGAATGCACCGAACGAACCGACGAAATCACGGAAGCGCTCGTCAGAAGCGGCGTACGCGTATTTGAGATTGCAAAGCAGGGCACAGATCTTGAAGGCTACTATCTGAATATGCTCGGCGGAAAGGAGCAGGCATCATGAAAAACCTGATCAGACAAACCATTTTTGTTATGCGAAAAAAGACTTCGACCTATGTGATCCCCGCGATCCTCTTTTGCTTCGCAATGCTGTCCTGCTACATCGAAGCAGGCAGCCAAAGCATCGAAACAACCGATCTGCACTGCTATTTCACATATGTATTCGGCAGCTGTATCGGCGTTGCGATGCTGCTCTGCGCAATCGGCAGCGTTCTGTTTCTCCGGACAGATCTGAACGATGGCTTCATCAAGAACATCGCCGGCAGCACCGGCACCAAAATGCAGTATTATCTTCCGAAGCTGCTTGTCCTTGCGGGATATGACTTTCTGCTGCTCTGCTCTCTGGCAGCCGGCGCACTGCTTGGCTCCCTGCTGTTCCTGAACGGTCTGGAGGCGTTCGATCTGCCCGCCTTCCTCGCCTATTTCGGCGCAGTCTGGCTTCTCCTGACCGCGTTCTCCGTGCTGATCTCGTTCCTCGTGTTCAGCATCCGCAGCGGTTCCGCACCGATGGCATTCGCCGTTGTGCTGGGCTCCGGCATGTTCTACAACCTTTTCTACGGCATCCTCACCATGCTGCTTGCAAAAGCGGAGATCGAATTCGATTTCAGCAAAGTTTCGCTCACCATGAAGATGGTCATGCTCGATCCGTCTGCCGGAAATTCCGCCATGCTCTCCGCATGCGTCCTCGCCTTCTGCTATATTCTCGTGTTCGGTTATCTCGCACGGCTCACGCTCGTCAAAAAGGATATCGCCTGATTGACAGGATTCTCCCGGCTGTGGTATAATGAGGAAAAAGCAACAAGGAGAATACACATGGACAAAGAATACATCCTGATCGTGGACGACGACGCTGACATCCGCAATCTGCTCGGCATCTATCTTGAAAATGAGGGATTCCCCTATCTCAAATGCGACAACGCGCTTGCGGCGCTCGATCTGATCGGCAAAACAAAGATCTCCCTGATCCTGCTGGACGTGATGATGCCGAAAATGGACGGCATCTCCGCCTGCATGAAATTCCGCGAAAAAACCACAGCCCCGATTATCTTCATTTCGGCAAAATCCGAGGATTCGGATATCGTAAACGGGCTGATGTCCGGCGGCGACGATTACGTCACGAAGCCCTTCAGCCCCGTACAGCTCATCACGCGCATCAAGGCACAGCTCCGCCGCGTCCGGCAGTACAGCGGGGACGCGCAGAAAACCGTGCAGACGCTGGAATTTGAGGACCTGACGCTCGACACGGAAACGCATCAGGTCTGGGTAAACGGCGTGCTCTGCGAGCTGACCTTCAAGGAATATGAGATTCTGGAGCTTCTGCTCCGCAACAAGGGCAATGTACTTTCGGTCAAACAAATCTACGAAGGTGCATGGCACGAGGAATTCTACGCCTCCGACAACACAGTCATGATGCACATTGCCAATCTCCGCAAAAAGCTCGCGATGGGTGACAAGGAACGCAACTATATCAAGACGGTATGGGGAAGGGGTTATAAAATATGATGCAAAAGCTGAAAAAGCAGCTTCAAAGCATTCAGCCCGTTTATTTCATCGGCGGAGGAATCATTTCACTGCTGCTGGTATTTCTCATTCTCACACCGGCTCTTGAAATCGGCAGCGATAAAATAAAAGGGAACTCGTTTCCGTATCTCTTTGCGATGATTACCGGCAGCATTCTATTATTCCTGCTGCTGATGCGGCATTTTCTCAGCCGGAAATTCCGGACGCTCCGGAATTATTATCTGATGGCGGCGGTTATTTCGTTTACGGTCACGCTGATGCTGCTCGTTCTGTTTGTCAGTTTCATTCACAGCGAAATCACACTCACATCGTATGGAGAAATGGATGAAGAAACCGTCGGCAATATCCTTTCGCTGGTGATGTTCGGCTGCTGCACGGCTGTGTTCCTGCTGTGTTTTCATCTGCTCACGAAGAACAAGTCGCAGTATGTCAGCTATATCTGCGAAAATGTCTCGAAGATCGCTGAGACTGACAAGCCGGTCGAGATCCGGGAACGCGGCGGCGACGAGCTGGAACAAATCAGCGCAAGCATCAACCGCATGGCGAAGGAGCTTGCCGAAAAACGCAGCCGTGAACAGGCACTCGAACGCCAGCGCAGCGAGCTGATCACCAATGTCTCCCACGATCTGCGCAGCCCGCTGACCTCCATCATCGGCTATGTCCGGCTGCTCAAGGAAAACGGCTGCCGCGACGAAGCAAAATTCAATGAATATATCGAAGTGACCGACCGGCGGCTGGACGGACTGAACAAGCTGGTCAACGAGCTCTTTGAACTGACCAAGCTGGATGCGCCCGATTTCACCGTCGATCTGGAAAAGGGCGATGTGACCGCGATCGTGCGGCAGTTCGGCTTTGAGATGGGATTGATCCTGGAACAGCATGCTCTCACGCTGACCTGTGATATCGATGACACGCCCTTTGAGACAATGCTGGATTATGAGCGGTTTGCGCGTGTGATGCAGAACCTGTTCGCAAACGTGATCAAATATGCTGAGCCCGGAACCACCGTCGCGCTGAAAAGCCGCACCGCACCGGACAGCATCACAGTCTCCCTGACCAACCGCATTGCCGGCGGCACATCGGTCGATACCAAAAATATGTTCGACCGCTTCTATAAAGAAGATGCGGCGCGGACGGACACCTCCGGCGCCGGACTCGGACTGGCGATCGCAAAGCGCATCGTGGAACTCCACGGCGGCGAAATCTACGCGGAAAGCGGCAGCGGCAATATCACCGTCACGCTGAAACTGTACCGCAGCAGCCAGACCGCGGACAACTGAAAAAAGCACCGGCGCATGGCATACAAACCATGCGCCGGCTGTATTATGCGGAAATCGCAGTGTTACTGATCCCAGCCGCCTGCAATCTGGCGGCGCAGCATCACAACATCTTTCAGGTTCACGATACCGTCGCCGTTCATATCAGCGATCGCCTCGTCGAGCTTTGTGCCAAAGCCGCCCGCGATATAGCGGCGGATGAGCACGACGTCCTTCAGATTGATGTCGCCGTCGCCGTTCACATCGCCCTTCTTTGTCAGGCTCACAGAACCCGCCTCCGCGGCAGTGCCTGCATAGCTGAGCACACCGCTGCCTGCCGAAACTGCCGTGACCGTGTTCAGCGCTTCGCCGGTGATCACAAAGGTATCCGTATAGCGATCCTTTTCGCTGAGCAGCTGCGGCGTGATCTGATACTTGCCGGTGAAGCCTTCCAGCTTGAGCGTTTCCGCCGTCACGGAGGCCACATCGACAAACTTGGAGAATGTGACCGTCAGGCTGTCTCCGCTGCGCTTTGCTTCGGTCAGCTTCGGTGCTTCCTTGCTGACGATGCCGATATTCACTTCCGTTCTGACAGGCGGAACGGTCATCCATTCGGTCTCTGTCTTTTCGTAGCCGTCCTTTTCGCAGACGACCTTCCAGACGCCCTCCGGCACATCCCAGAGATACTTGCCGTCCTCAGCGGTCGTCAGCGGATTGCTCTGGTCATAATCCTCCGCATTCCACTTGACCGCCTCGCCTGTTTCCGGATTCTGATAATACACCGTGACGGATGCGCCGTCGACCGTGTTGCCCGGAACGGCTTCATAGACGATACCGCTCGGATCAATGATAAAGCGCACAAAGCCGCTCAGGGAGAATTCCTTATTTTCGGCAAGGCATTCCTCCAGATATTCCTCAACCAGATCCAGCGCAAGGTCAATCGCGACCGCAAGCACGATCGAGGTCGGCGGCGCAATACCGACTGCCGCCATCCAGATCTCATCTCCGCCGAGTGTGCGGAACATCTTGACCGCATACAAGGTCAGGACTGCCGCCTGCAGCTCCGGATCGTTCTCTGCACGCTGCATGTTGTAGATCATGCCCGCAGTCGAACTGACGATCGAAAGGCCCGTCGAGATATCGCCGTACAGATCCATGCCGAAGAGTTCCTCGGACTGATATTTCAGGATCTCGCGGAACTGTCCCGTGATATAGTTGTTTGCGAGTGTTGCGATCGGCTCAGTCAGCTCATTCGCTGCAAAATTGCCTTCCAGCTTTCTCAGGATGGATGTGCCGGTGAGCAGATCCTCCAGTCCGGCTGCAAACTGCTTTGTCTGCAATGCGGCTTCCAGCTTTGCGTCCTCGGATCCGATGGATCTATAATAGTAGGCATATGTCTTACCGCCTGATTCGCTGCGGATGCTCAGCTTCTTGTAGCCATATGCCTCCGGATCGGCAGCGATCTCCGCAGCGGTGTGATACTTGCCGCTGATGTAGATGCCGTCCGCCTTTGCGCTGTACTGCTGATAGGTGCCTGTTGTGCTGCCGTTGGAAAGCGTGATGCTTGCCGCAACGGCATTTTCGGTCTGCTCCAGGATCTCCACCTTACTGTTGTTCAGCACTTCCTTCGGCATCGGCATGGTGTCGGCAGCGGTGAAATCGTAGGTGTCCTCGTCCACGAAGTCAATCGTCTTCTCGAAAATGCTGATGTTGAGCGAACCGGGAACATAGGAATGGTTTGTCGGATCGAAATATCCCTCTGCCACCCAGACACCCTTGGCAGCATCATAGGAAGCCTCCAGATATTTCATCTCGCTGCCCTTGTCGCTGGTCACAAAGAGCCGTCTGACGCGGTCGGTGTTGGAAACAGTCACTTCAAAGCGCAGCGGATTTGCCGGATTGAAGCTGATGACCGGCGAAACGCCCTCCGTCAGCACGTTGGTGATGTCAAGCGAGCTGTTGCCGCCGTAAGACATAACCACCTGCTGGACTGCCGGTTTATCTGCCTGATAGACCGTTGTGACCGCTTCGGAGACCACGCCGTTTGCCTGTGCTGTGATCTGGTATTCCGTGCCGGAGGGGGCTTCGGGAAGCGCCACTGCTGCACTGAATTTTCCGGTATATGCATTCGCCTTGACCGTGCCTGCGGTTTGCCCGTTGACAAAGATCTCGACCTCTGCACCCTTATTGGTGATGCCGAACACCTTCGCGGAATAGCTGTTTGTGGTGTCGGCAGTATTGATCATCACAGCCGGAACCTCAACCTTCATCGTGCCGATGTTCAGGTTCCATGAATCCCCGTTGTATCTCAGATCCATGGATGCGCCGACCTGATAATTGCCGTTCTCGACCACACGCGCAGAAAACGTGATCATGCCGGAGGAAGCGGTCAGCCCGATGATGCCGTTCGTCACATTGCTGAGGTCGGCATCCTCATCCGAGCAGGTAAAGGAATCCGCAAGAAGCGTCAGACCGTACGGAATACGGAGCATGAGCTGCAGATCGGACACATCATCCGCGACATTTTCGCGGATCTGATACTGCACGGTGTAGCTGACAAGACCGTTCACGGAGGCAAGATTTGCGTTGGAGGAGATGCCGGTGTGATCGTCGTCGAAGAGCGTGAAGCGGTTATCCGTCAGCTGATCGCAGTTTTCAAAGGAGTGCGGGTGGAAGCCGAAGGAGGTCTGCGGTGCATGGAAGCGGGAGAGATTGACGCAATTACAGAATGCATAGTCACCGATGGTCTCCACGCTTGCGGGAAGCGTCACGGTCGTCAGTGATTTGCAGTTCTGGAACAGATTGTCCGGCACGGTCACAATGCCGTCACCGAGCACCGCATGCGTCAGGTTCGGGCAGTTGCAGAATGCGCCGTAGTAGGAGTAATCCACCTTCCGGAGCGTTCCCGGAATATAGATCTCAGAGATCGCCGTTCCCTCAAAGCAGCAGTCGTCCAGATTTTCCAGTCCGTCATGCAGCTGGACAGATGCAAGGCGCTTGCAGTTCTTGAAGGCATATTCGCCGATTGCGGTCACATTTTTCGGGATATCGACCGCTGTCAGCTTCACGCAGCCCTCAAAGGCGCTGTCGTTGATCTTTTCCAGAGAAGCCGGGAAGATCACGCTTGTGAGATTCGTGCAGCCGCAGAATGTGCCTTCACCGGTCGTCAGCAAGCCATCCGGCAGGACGATCTCTTTCAGGGATGTGCAGTTGCGGAACAGCCAGCCCGGAAGATCCGTCACGCCCTCTGCGAACGTAACCTTCGTCAGCTTCTGGCAGTTGCAGAAGGTGCCGTAGTAGGAATAATCCACCTTTTTCAGGGACGCAGGGATAAAGATCTCCGTGATTGCTGTTGCTTCAAATGAGCAGTCGTCCAGACTCTGCAGACCCTCATGCAGCTGTACGGAAGCGAGCTTGGTGCAGTTCTTGAATGCATACTCGCCGATCCGCAGCACATTTTCGGGGATATCGACCGCAGTCGGCTTTTCGCAGCCCTCAAAAGCGCTGTCGCCGATGGTGTCGACCGTCTTGGGGATCGTGATCTCAGCAAGACGGACACAGTTTTTGAATGCACCCTCGCCGATCACCTCCAGCGACTCCGGCAGTGTAATATTCGCCAGTGCAGGGCTGTTCCGGAACAGGTTGGCCGGCAGCGTGAGCATGCCGTCGCCGAATGTTACGGCAGTCAGCTTGTTGCAGTTGCAGAATGTGCCGTAATACGAATAATCCACCTGCTTGAGCGATGCCGGAATATGGATCGAAGTGATCGCCGTTGCTTCAAACGAGCAGTCGTCCAGATGCTGGAGGCCCTCATGCAGCGTGATGGATGCGAGCCTGGTGCAGTTTTTGAATGCCGCCTCACCGATCGCAAGCACATTTTCCGGAATATCCATCTCCGTCAGCTTTTCGCAGCCCTCAAAGGCGTTATCGCCGATGGATTCCAGCTTTGCGGGCAGTGTAACTCCGGTCAGGCGTGTACAGTTCCGGAACGCCTCGTCTCCGATCTTTTCAAGCGATTCCGACAGCGTCACGGTCGTCAGCGAAGTGCAGTTCTTGAACAGCATCGCCGGCAGCGTGACCATCTCCTTTGCGAAGGTCGCCGTCGTCAGCTTTTCGCAGTTGCAGAAGGTGCCGTAGTAGGAATAATCCACCTGCTTAAGAGAGGCAGGAATATGGATCGAAGTGATCGCCGTTCCCTCAAAGGTGCAGTCGTCCAGATGCATCAGACCTTCATTCAGCGTGATCGAAGCGAGCTTGCTGCAGTTCTTGAATGCAGCGGAGCCGATGGACTGCACATTGCCCGGGACATCGAGCGCCTCCATACGCTCACAGCCTTCAAATGCGCTGTCTGCAATGGTCTCGACATTCTCTGGGATCGTAATGCCGGTCAGATGCGTACAATTCTTGAATGCGCTGTCGCCGATCTTGACAGTTGCATCCGGCAGCGTGACCGTGGTCAGCGATTTGCAGTTCTTGAACAGATTTGCCGGGATCACCGTCATCTCCGCACCGAATTTGACAGTTGTCAGCTTATCGCAGTTGCAGAATGTGCCGTAGTAGGAATAATCAACCGATTTGAGCGACGCCGGAATAAAAATCTCCGTGAGCGCCGTTCCTTCAAACGTGCAGTCGTCCAGATTTTCCAGTCCTTCATGCAGCGAAACGGATGCGAGCTTGACGCACCCCTTGAACGCTGCCTCGCCGATCGAGCGCACGCATCCGGGAATATCCACTGAAACCAGTTTCGTATTGTCCGCGAAAGCATTGTTTCCAATCGACACGACATCCAGCTCTCCGATCTTTTTCGGAATGGTCAGCGCGGTCTGACTGCCGGTATAACCGGTAATCACTGCGCCGTTCTGCCCCTCTGTGTAGGTCCAGCCGGCTGCGTCTGTTTTGGTCTCTGCCTGCACGGTCACTGCCGCCGTACGTGCCTCGGCAGCGGAAAGATCCGCAGCGTCCGCAGAGATTCTGCGTCCCTCCGGCATGGCCGGATAAGAACCGATACACGCTGACAGCATCATCGTGATGGCTGAGAGCATTGCCAACAGCTTCTTTGTTTTCAATGGAATTCCACCTTTCCTATGTCAGAATTTTGTACCGGCTTACAGATGCCGGAATATCCATATTATATCACGCTGCATACGGCTTGTCAATTCGGATATTGCACAGAAAAACAGCTCCCGCAGTTTCCCACGCAGACAAACGCACGCCCCCAAAAGCAGGATAATCACGGATTGACTGATTTTTCCGGATATGTTATTATATATAAAAGGCGAAAGAAACAGCGCTTATCCGCAGAGGGTAAGCGCTGTTTTTGTCAAAAAGTATTAAAAACGCAGCAGTGTCTGCTTCATCAGACTCAGATCGCGTGCATCCAGTCGGCTGTCCCCGTTCATATCCGCCGCATCCGGATCCGGCAGCGCCGCATTCGGCTCACCTGCCAGCCATTTTTGCAGCATACGTACATCCGCAGCAGAAAGGGAACCGTTCATATCGACATCTCCCGGTTCTGCCGGATAAAACGCAGCACCGAGATCATTCTGCGCGGTGTTCAGATCCGTCAGACAGGAAGAACGCGCTCCGTCATAGAAAAACAGATCATATGCGCCGTTTTTCGTGCTGCTGTATATCAGTTCGGTATCACTGACCGGACAGGCATCGGAGCAGTCATACACATCAGAATTGAACGGCAGACGGCTGATCTCCCCGCCGCCAAAGCACATGATCTGGTCGCAGCGGTTCTCTGCACTGAACCATTTTGTAAAGAGCACGCGGTTTCCCCATGCAGCCGGATAATACGCATTGACGCCGTTTTCCGCAAAAACAGGCTCCGGCGTGCGCGTTTCGGCATCCATGCGGAAAACAGAGCCGATCCCGCCGGAATATGCCGCATAAAAAATCTGTCTGCCGTCCGGCGAATAACACGGCATCGCCTCCTCAAGGCTGTCGTTTGTCAGCATCGAAACAGCGCCTGTTCCAATATCCAGCAGCGCAAGATCATAGATGAAATCATTCGCAGCACTGTCCCATCGGCCGCGCTTGAACAGGATCTGTTTCCCGTCCGGCGCCCATTTCGGATCTTCGTTCCGGAAGCCGCTGTTCTGCGTCAGATTCGACACAGTTCCGTTGTCATAAACGAAAATATCCCATTCATCCGCAGCTTTGTCGATCGCCATGAACACAATCTGTCCGGGTGCGGCACCAAAACTGCCGTTCATGGCATGCACGAAATCACCGCTGATCTCCTGCACCGTGCCGTTCGGTCTGCGCAGGAAAAGCCGGCTGTCCTGTGCAGAATAGCTGCTGTAACTGTGCCAGAGCAGCCATCCCTTCGGCAGCTCTGCATCCGCCCAGCCGCCGTCCGCATAGGTTTCGTGCTGCGCCGTATCACCGCTTTCATGAAACGGCGTGATTTTCACATAGTCGATCTCAAAGACTGCCGTTTCAAAATCCGGCGTACCCGCCCATTGCTTCGGAAACCACAGCCCAAGCCAGAAGCGGCTTTCATTCGTGGGAATATTGTCATATGATGTGTAGGTCAGTTCGCCGTCGAAATAGTATTCGACGCGCGGCGTTTCCGTATCGCTGCCGGTATGCCAGTCGAACCGGTACGTATGAAATGCACCGTCTGCCTGATCGCCGCAGGAAACGGAGCTTGTCCGATAATCCGCTTCCGTCTGCCATGTTGTACAGAGGGCGTGGCGCAGACTGAAATCATTGTTCTCATCACGCCCCGGAAATTCAATGTCGATCTCATGATTTGTGATCTTCAGCGCATCGCCCGACGCATCCTCCTCATATTCAAACGTCCACATTGCCGAGCAGCAGCCAAGCACCGGCGCGATTTTTGCACGGATCTCATAACTGCCCGAAGCATAATACGCTTTTGTTGCGACTGCACCGCCGCAGCGTTTTCCGTCCGGACGCCGCGTGCCGTCGCGGTTGATGCCGCGGAGCGCCCCTTCATACCGGTCGCCGCAGCCCGTGAGAACAAGATTCCCGCTGCGAACCGCGACATTCTCCGCGATCACGCCGCCGTTGTAATCAACGGTTCTGCCATCCTGCGTGACTGTTCCGCCCCAGTTTTTTTCGGCAGTCAGCCATTTGGCACTGTCCGGCCGCGTCCCGCTGAAATCGTCGAAAAAAACGTCTTCCGCAGATGCCGCTTCTGCGTGCGGAAAAGCCGCAGCAAGCAGAACCGATGTCAGAATCGCCGTGAGCCTTGCAGTTCCTCGTTTCATGGCATCGCACCAACCCTTCCGATCTCAGTATATGCCGCGCCGTGCTTGCCGAAATCCGACCGCATGAGTGAGATTCCTCGGAGCGTCATGCTTTCCCTGCGGACAGGGATCTCCGCAAACCGGCGGCGGCTCTGTGCATTCCGCAGCAGTGTGAAATGCGGATGAAACCGCTTTTTATCGAACGGGATCTGCGCCTCTGCCAGCGTATGGCGCAGCTGCCGGACAATGCGTTCCAGCTCCGGCGCATCCTCCACGCCCGCCCACAGAAGATCGCCGAAATTGCCGATATATCCGCTGAGTTTCAGCTTCACCGGACGAAACCGGATCTGCTCCATTTGCTCCAGCACTGCATCGGCATCGCTGTATTCACCGATAAACGTGAGCGTGAGGTGCAGATTCCGCATCTCCGTGTATTTGCCGGAAAATTCGTTCCTGCGCAGGGCATTCTGCGCATCGGTCAGCGCCCTCAGCATATCCGGTTCCGGCAGCACAGCAATAAACAGTCTCATATTGCATCACCGCTTTCTGTTGTAGATTCATATCCGACAGATATGTGCATTCAGAAAGCTATACACAATTATTATATCACGAATATAGATTTTTGTCAAGAATGCATTCCGGTTCAAAGCAGTGCAGACGGAGAGACTTGCTTTTCTGCCCGATATGTGGTAAGATAGTATCGGAATGAAAATTCCGTTTCATAATGCGTTCTCAAATTGTTAGCAAATAAAATTTTTGAAAAGTCTGTGAGCATTTGCTTTTTTTATCGTCTTTATAGACGAAGGCAAAGCACGAAAGGCGGTGATTGCCATAGACGACAAAAGAATTCTTTTGATGTTCAATAACCGGGATGAGCAGGCCATCCGTATGACCGCGGAACAGTACGGCGGGCTGTGCCAATCCATTGCACGCAATATCCTGAAAAACGAACAGGACGCAGAAGAATGCCTGAATGATGCGCTCCTGCAAACCTGGAATTCCATTCCCCCGGCAAAACCGAAAAATTTCTGCGCATATCTGCTGCGGATCGTACAGAACCTCGCAATCGACCGTTTCAGAGCCAAAGCGCGTGAAAAACGCGGCGGTACACAGCCTGCGGCTGCACTGGACGAGCTGGCAGAGTTCCTGCCTTCCTCTGAAAATGTGCAATCCGAAGTGGAACAGCGCGATCTGCTTGCTGCAATCACACGCTTTCTGGAAGGTCTGCCGCAGAAACAGCGCGGATTATTTATCCGGAGATACTGGGGATGTGCTTCATATTCCGAGCTTGCAGAGGCGTATCATATGCAAAAGCACAATGTTGAGGTATCCTTATCACGCATCCGGCAGAATCTGCGGGATCACCTGAGAAAGGAGGGAGTGCTTTGACGGATCTCGAATTTGCCAAACTTCTGAACGGCCTGCCCGACGAAATGCTTTCGGAAGCCTATACGGCCAATCGCAGAAAGCATCGTATCATATACACAGTCTCTGCCGTGGCTGCATGCTTTGCAGCTGTGATCGCAGCGGCGGTCTATGCAAAAGTCAGCATGGATCCGCCGGAACGGATCGACTATCCGGCCGCCACATCAAGAAACGCGCAGGCAACCACGACCGGTTTTGCCACCAGCATCCCTCACACTGTAACGGAAACGGTCTCTGCCGCAGTCACAGAATTGCCGGCTGCAACTTCATACACGCAAACCGGTACATCCGCTGTCACGCAGGAAAGCTCCGCATATACACAGACCGCAGCCGTCTCAACTTCAACGGTGCAGACCACGTACAGCACTGCCGTATCCACTGCGAATACTGTTTCATATACCCGAAAGACAACTGTCTCTTCGGCGCAGACAGAACGCTCGGAAACTGCGGCGACGTCCGGATTTGCTTCAACAGCTGAGGCGGAAACAACATGGCAGCCAAAAACCTCATGGGAGCCGGAAACATCATGGCATACTGAAACGAGTACGCCGATGATGACCGAAACGTATGCGACAACCTATAAGGAAACAACCGGAAATTATGATACGACAATTGGCTATGAAACAAGCACATACGCCGCAACCAGCGGCAACGGAACCGATGCACCGCATGCAGGGGAGATCGCCTTTTATTTCCTGGATGAAGAGACATTGGAACCGGTTTCCGGTGTGCAAATACAGATCTTTGATCTCGACGGCAATCTGCTGCTTGAACTAGAAACAGGCGATGATTCGCTGATGCTGAATCTGATGGCTGGAACAAGCTACAGGCTGTACATTGCTGCTGTACCGGATGGTTATCAGCTTCCACGGCGCAACCGTCTGTTCAAAGCCGATGACGGAGATTACCGGATCTATCTGAACCATCAGTAACAAAGGAGAATGCATTATGAAAAAATATCTTTATCATACACTCGCCGGCATTATGGCGCTTGCCGCCGCCGCGAATTATCTGACGCCGGGCGCATCTGTCATTTCAGCGGATGCAATGCCCGTCAATACACCCGCGGTCACCGAATGCGACCGAAAGGGCGGTGCTGATGCAACCGGAACAGAATGCCACGGTTCGTCGTGGGATTGCTACGAGACAAAGCCGGTCATCCGGTACGACAGCTGGCAGGATGTTCATCAGGACGGACATTTCCGCTTTGCATCCGAGAGCAGCGATTATTCCGAATGTGTCGTGCGCGAAGTGCTGGATGATGAAAAAGCAGTCCGGATCCCGCAGACATTTGAAGCAACGAACACTGACAGACACCATATCAGCGGAAACGTGGTCGGCGTGGAGTATGACGGTTCCGCTGTCAAAGCCGGTGAAGGAGTCCGGCAGCGTGAACTGATGCTGGACACGAATGTCAGCTGGCTGACACTCTATGATTTCTCGGCGAATGATGCTGCCGAAGACAATCCGGAAAATTATTACGACCTCTTCACCTCGCTTATCATTCTGAATCCAAAATGCAGCATTGATATCCCGCAGATCGACACGATCGTGAAGCTGCTGCACAAAAACGGACTCGAACTGACGATCCGCGGACTGGAAGGATCGACCGCAGAAAAATATGCAAAAGATCACGGTCTGCCGTTTGAAAATGCACTGCTCACGGACGGCGTCAAGGACAGCGTGTTCACGTACTGTCTGCACGGAGACTATGCGTCTGTGTACAAATGGGAAGATCCGGAAGCAGCCGGAACATCCTGGGACAAAACAAAGCTGACGATCCCGTCAGAGATCAACGGACTGCCCGTCAGGGAAATTGATGACAACGCATTCAATTCAGAACACAGCATCTGTGCAGTGACGCTGCCGGATACGGTAACGCGCATCGGTAAAAATGCGTTTGCTCGCTGCTATTCTCTCACAAGCATTCAGCTTTCTTCCGCGCTCCGGCAGATCGAGAGTGATGCATTTAACGGTACAAAGCTGGAATCTGTCGAAATCCCGGAGGGCGTCACGCGGATCGGGGATCGGGCATTTCAGTCTACAAATCTGCAATCCATTGTCATTCCGGACAGTGTGACCGAGCTCGGCAAAGGTGTATTTATGAACTGCGATCATCTTGCCAGTGCAAAGCTGCCCGACGGACTCGAAAAGATCCCTGACGAACTGTTTTACAGCGCCGGTCTAAGCAAAATCACGATCCCGGACAGCGTAACAGAAATCGGTTCGGAGGCGCTTGGCTTCTGCTCTGAACTGGAAGAAGCGGTGCTGCCGGAGCACCTGACCGTCATCGGAGACAGTGCATTCAAGTACTGCAATTTTTCAGCCATTACAATTCCGGAAAGTGTGCTTGAGATCGGTACGGAAGCATTCTACAACTGCAAAAATCTGAAATCTGTGACAATCCCGAAGGGCGTGACGGGGATCCCTACAAGCACCTTTGAGAAATGTACAGCACTGGAGCGTGTGGAACTGCCTGAAGGCCTGCGTGCCATCAGCGAAAGCGCCTTCTCCGAGTGCGGTCTTCTGACGCTTGATATCCCGGACAGCGTAAAGTCGATCGGTCCCAAGGCATTTGAGGAATGCCTCAAACTGAAAAGCGTGCGCCTGCCGAAGAATCTGAAAAAACTGCCGGATAGTATATTTTTCCGCTGCCTGGAACTGGAAACCGTGCAGTTCCCTGAAAACCTGAAAGCCATCAACGATTCTGCGTTCTTCTGGACTGCGCTGGAGACCGTTGATCTGCCCGATACTGTCACAGAGATCGGATGGGGGGCATTTCTTAGCTGTGCATCGCTGAAAAAGATCCATCTCCCGGAGAATCTGACTGCGATCCCGGAAGCAATGTTCTCCGGCTGCAAAGCACTGGAAAGCATTGAGATTCCTGCGTCTGTCAAGCTGATTGGCAGTGGCGCTTTTAATACCTGCGATTCCCTTTCGTCCGTGACCTTCCTGACAACGGACTGTACATTCAATATTACACCGTTCGGAAAAGACCGCCCGAACAATCCGACGATTATCGGATACGCCGGTTCCACTGCACAGGAAGCAGCAAAAGAATATTCTCTTCCGTTCAAAACACTGGACGGCAGCGAACCCGTCGCACCGGATCCAGCAAACATGCTGGAATTTGAGGTGCGTGAAGACGGTGCATGGCTGACTGCGCTGAAGGTCGGCATGGATGAAGTGACCGTACCCGCCGAATACGAAGGCCATCCGGTGGTCGGTGTTGGCAAAAATGCATTTCACGAGCATCATGTGAAGCAGCTGGTACTGCCGGATACGATCACGGACATCGAATCTCAGGCATTTGAATCCTGCCAGCTTGAATCTATTATTTTGCCGAAGAATCTGAAAACGATCGGCAGCAACGCTTTTGCCAGCAACAGAATGAAATCCGTTGTGATCCCGGACGGTGTGACCGTCATTTTCTTCTCTGCATTCAGTGATTGTCCCCTTCTGATCGACGTAACATTCCCCGCAGGTCTGAAAGAAATCCAATCGGATGCATTTTATAATTGCGGTCTCACCTCGGTCTCGCTGCCTGCATCCGTTTCCTGGATTGGCAGAGATGCATTTGCAGACTGCCTGAAACTGACCGCGCTCACGATCCCGAACGGCAGCTGTCAGATCGACGATATTCTGAACTCTTTTGTGATCTCCCGGAAGGTCGAGCAGGAAGAAGCGGTTCCGACACTGTACGGCGTGAAGGATTCGGCAGTACACAGCTATGCTGATTTTCTGGGGATCCCATTCTGCACACTTGACGGCACACCCGTCACCGAACACGCCGCAGCAGAATTTCAGCCGGTAGGAAAAACGGAACCCGTCTACAGCACCGAAATATATAGTGCAGTCGAAACAACGGCAGCATACACGACCTCGGCGCTGACAAAGCAGCACACCGGCGATATCAACCTGAGCGGCACGCTCACCATTTCGGATGCGATCCTGCTGGCGCGTGTTCTTGCAGAGGATGCCGCAGCTGAGGTCACGTCGGAAGGTCTGTATAATGCAGATATGAACGGTTCCGGCACGCCCGATCAGGAAGATCTGACACAAATCCTCAAAATGATTGCAGGCATAAAAGCATGACTCCATCCCTGATATAACAAAGCCCCCGGCTGCTTTTGGGCAGACGGGGGTGCTTGCATTGCATGTGAAAATATGTTATACTGATACTATTGAATCCGGCATTTCCATTCAAAGCCACGGAAGGAAAAACATGAAATTCAAATATATCCTCGCTGTTATCTTGCCAGCTTTTCTGTTTACAGGAAGTACAGACAGATCTGCCGAGCGCAGTCAGCCCATCCCGCAAACAGAAACAGTTCCCGCTGTTTCTGAAACGACTTCTGCGGTCACTTCAACAACAGCCACCACAACTGCAACAGCCGCCGCAACCACAAGCGTCATGACGACCACCGTCACAACATCGAAAAAAACAGAGCCCCCTGCCGACCTCATTCTGAAGTGCATGGACACCGTGGAAGCCGGCACCGATATTTCACTGGAAAACTTCATCACCGAACGAAATGTCGAGCTGAAGGACGGTTCCGCCTGGCTCAATACCTCAGATATCGGCACGTTTCAGGTGGAAGTACCGTATATCTACAAAGGCGAAGAATTCAGTCAGACGCTGCAATATCGGGTTGCAGATACCACGAAGCCGTATATCTTCAATCAGGGAAAGAACTCAAAACATAAGCTCGGAAAGGAATTTGATCTCAATAACTATGTCGGATTCGGAGACAATTACGACAAGCATCCGGTTCTCACATATGAAGGCGAGGTCGATCCAAACACCGCCGGTTCCTATCCGCTCACTGCAAAAGTCACAGACAGCGCAGGCAATTCCGTTTCATGGGAACTCACGGTTCATGTGGTCGAGGAGATACCGAAGTCTCCTGACACCATTCCGCGTGTGAATTACAGCGATTTTATCAGCCGTTATCAAAGCGATGATGTGCGGTTCGGCATAGATGTGTCCGCATGGCAGGCTGATATCGACTATGATGCTGTGCGCGATGCAGGATGCAGCTTCGTTATGATCCGTATCGGTCATTTTTACAGCAAGATCAAGCTGGATGACTACTTTCATCAGAACCTGAAAAATGCCGCTGCCGCCGGTCTGGATGCGGGAATCTATTTCTACACGACCGACCGTACCGAAGATGGCGTGCGGGAGCATGTCCGCTGGATCGTGGATCAGCTGAACGGTCAGAAGCTGGATCTGCCGATCGCCTTTGACTGGGAGGAATTCTCCAATTTTCAGAAATACGGCATGAGCATCCGCGACCTGAACGATGTCTACGCCGCATTTGCAGATGAGGTCCGCAAACACGGCTACCAGCCGATGCTGTACGGCAGCAAAAATGTGATGGAGACGATCTGGAGTGAAAAATCGAAGCAGATTGCTCCGGTATGGCTGGCACACTACACCAAAAAGACAAGCTACGAGGGCGAATATGCGATCTGGCAGGCAAGTGCATATGGCCTTATCCCCGGAATAGAGGGCGATGTGGATATGGATATTCAGTATCTGACGCAAAAAATCAATTGATCTTTTTTCTGCGGCTGTCAAGCACGAGCAATACGCCGAACAATGCATAGATCGCCGCCTGCACCGCAATTCCGGCGAGTGCTTCGGAAAAAACCGCCCCCGCGGTTGCTGTGAGACCGCCGGACACCGCCGCCGCCATGTACAGCGAGCCGTTGTTGTTGGCGGCATGGGCAATTGCTGCCGGATAGACGGAGCCTGATTTCTGCGTCAGCCACATCAGGAACATGCCCGTACAGATGCAATATCCGCTCATCATGACAATACCCAGCCACGGGAATCCCCAGTAATCCGTGCCGAAATTGTGTCCGACCACAGTCAGCGGCGCGTGCCAGACACCCCAGAGAATGCCGCCGACAATCACCGCTGCAGGCTTTCCCATCAGGGATTCCATTTTCGGATTCATATACGCCCGCCAGCCGTATTCCTCTCCGAACGTATTGAACGCCATCACCAGTGACATCCAGAACGCCTGCATCACAAGTGACGAACGCATCAGCGGGGAAAGGGTGTCATTGACTGTGTTCAATCCTGCCAGCAGAACCGCGCCGCGAATGAGTCCGCCGGCAAGCGGCACGAGCAGCGCAATCACGTAATATTTGATATTTCCGCGCAGTTTCAGCCGGAGCATACCGTCGTACAGTCCCTCTTTCGTGATCAATCGCGTGAGGACAGCGGCAATTGCCGGTGCACCGCCGGTCAGCAGCGTCAGCCACATGAACACACCGCCGTCCCCGCTCATGAACCAGTCTTTGAAATCGTAGTTTGCGTTCATGATGATCCAAGGGATCCACGCAATTGCATATGCCAGTACAAGGAAGATGACGAGCCGTTTTGCGCCCTGCTTTTTATTTGTCATAGTTCGTCACTCCTTTCAGATAGCCTTTGCACGAAATGAAATATGAAAGGATATACGCCGGAATTGCAATGCACGGCAGCAGCGAAATGAAGAACGTCATATAATCCGTCATGCGCTCTGCATTAAAATTCATGATGAAATCTGCAAGATGCTCCGATATATTTTTGATGATATCAAATGCACTCGGCGCAAACAGCAGCCAGATCATGAACGCCACAACCGCAGTTCCAAGCACGGTCAGACGCATCACAATCCCGACCTTTACGCCGTACCGCGCCAGAAACGGGATTTCCAGCGCACGCAGCAAAAGCTGTACAAAGAACATGAGAATATACACATTTGTGAAACTCGGCAGCACCTTGCCTGTATCCAGCCAGCCAAGCCAGTTCATGAATCCTTCCGTGAAAATCTGCGAGACAAGAAATGTGCCGTATATCATCACGAGAATCACGTATTTTCCGTAAATCTGCCGTTTCACTCCGCGCGGGGTGGATGCCATGAAATAACTCCACTTTTTCTTTTCATCCGCCGAAAACAGATTGGTTGTAATACTTCCGGCGCAATAATAAATCATCAGCAGACCAAGCAGTTTCCATACAAACAAAAAACTGTTATCCCCCGGCAGCAGCATTTCAAAATAACTGACATCGTTCCCAGTTAGAATTCCCCTATCGCCCCGCATTATCAGATAAAACAGAACCATCAGCGCATATCCGGCAAGCGGTGCAAACAGCGCAATGAGCAGCACAGGAAGATTCTGCCGGATTTCCTTGTAAACCGTCCCCGTCATAGGGATTCCCCCTTTATGATAATTTCTGCTTTGCGTATCCGCGCCGGAGTGCAAAAAACATCAGAACAAGCATCACGAGAATTGCCGGAATCAGAAACGGCTTGACTGCATCACGAACCGGCGTATAGATTTTCAGAAACGGCTGGATTGCTTCTTCCATGCTGTTCGCTTCCTTTGTGTCCGGCATGATCTTTGAACAAATCAGTCCGACTGCGACACCAAGCGCCATGATTACCATGACAAATTTCGCTTGCTGCTTTTTGAACGCAATCGCATCCTTGACAGAGGAAACAAGGAAAATCATCAGCAGCGGGAACAGAAAAATCAGCAGCGACATGAAGCCCATATCCGCTATGAACTCCGTTGTCAGCGGTTTCTCCATTGCAGCCCCCGCAACCAGTCCGGTGAGAATGACAATGGAATATGCAGCAATCATACGAATCGCAACAAACAGAGTAAATGCAAAGGCGTGTTCAGCCGGTGTTCCCGGCAGTGCAATCGAAAAGCGCGTCCAGTTCGCCTTGACATCGGTCTGAAAAATCGTGTGAGAGGAAATTGCCACGCCAAGCGTTACATAACAAATCATGTACATTGCCATCGTATAGCCCGCGCTGCCGAACAGATTCATTGCATCTGCATCACCGCCCAGTACGGTTTTCAGATTGCCGTATTTTACACTGAGTGCGACTGCAATGAAAATAATCAGAATCGTAGAAAGTGCAACGAGTCCGACGAGCAGTGTTTTGCGTTCAAGCATCCACTGCCGGTACAGCATGGATTTGACACGGTTCATATTCATTATGACCACTCCTTCCGCTGCCGGTTGACATAGTATACCATGATTTCTTCGAGTGTTGTATTGTCCATGACCAGTCCGCCGTATTTCTGTTCCGCAAGCGCACGGTCGGACATCATCACCTCGGCGCCGAAATCGGTCAGACGCGCAGAAATAAAATCATTGCGGTCAATCAGCGCATAATCCCCCTTGCTGCATTTGATGAGCGTGTGATTTTCAAGCACATCATCCTTATAGCCGGTCAGCAGGATTTTTCCTTTGTCAATGAATGTCACGCTGTCCGCGATTTTTTCGAGGTCGGATGTAATATGCGAAGACATGAGAATCGAATGCGATTCATCCTGCAAATATTCCAGAAAAATATCCAGAATCTCACTGCGCACGACCGGATCCAGCCCGGTCGTTGCTTCGTCCATCACCAGGAGCTCCGCACCGTGTGAAAGCGCACAGGCAATTTGCAGCTTCATTTTCATGCCCTTTGAAAACTGCCCGATCTTCTTTTTCTGCGGCAGCTGGAACCGGTCAAGATACTGCTGATAGGTCTGGTCATTCCAGCCGGCATAGAGTCCGCGGAACACAGACGCCATCTGCTTCGCGGTGAACATATCGTGGAACGGGCATTCGTCGAACACAACGCCCATGCGTTCCTTCACTGTGTCCTCATCTTTGATATGGTCATGCCCCAGCAGACGGATCTCGCCGCCGTCAATCGGAATGATATTGAGCAGCGAATGAATGGTTGTGGTCTTGCCCGCACCGTTCTGACCGATAAAGCCCATAATGCTTCCCTTCGGCACATTGAAGCTGATATTGTCCAGCGTGAACCCGTCATAGCGCTTGGTCACGTCCTTGATTTCGATTGCATTTTCATAATCATTCATGGTTCGTCCCCTCCGTAAACAAGATCGAGAATTTCGATCATTTCTTCTTTGCTGATGCCGCTGCGCTGCGCCTTTTCGGCTGCCTCTGTGAGCAGCGTTTCGATGGCTTTCAGCTGTTCTTCGCGGAAAAGCGCCGGATTCTGCGCCTTGACGAACGAGCCTTTTCCGGTGTACGACTCAATAAAGCCGTCCCGTTCCAGTTCTTCGTAGGCGCGTTTTGTGGTGATGACGCTGATCCGCAGCTGTAAGGCAAGATTGCGCATAGAGGGCAGAGCCTCCCCCTCTTTGAGCGTTCCTTCCAGGATCATTGCCTTGATCTGGTTTGTGATCTGGGTATAGATCGGGTCTCCCGATGCATTGCTGATAATCAAATCCATGTGTGCACACTCCTTGAAATACTGCTCAGCATGGCGGCACAATTGTCCGGACGGTGCGCGCCGTGCTGAATGTGTATATCGTCTATATACATTATATCGAATATATATACGTTTGTCAAGCCCTTTTCCAAAAATTTTTTTAAATGCAAAAATGCTCCGCACTGTGTTTTGTGTGCGGAGCATTTGCATGTGAAAAAAGAATACCGACAAACTGAACAGCCCGGCACGAATGCCGGGCTGTCATACATTTTAGGGGAACAAAAGGAATTCTGTCGGGAATCAGCCGTTGACTGTCAGCTTTGCGGCGTTGGAGATCTCAGTGGTGCCGTTTGCAGAAGTCACGACGCAGCGATACTGCTGGCCGTTTCTTGCAGCGGTGACCGGAACAGAGATCGTTGCAGTCTTGGCACCGGTCATGCCGGAATTCTGCCAGCCGGAGGTGGAAAGGAACTGCCACTGATACGTCAGATTCGTGCCGGATGCAGTCACGGTGAATTTTGCAGTTGTGCCGACCTTCGCAGTCACATTCTGCGGCTGACCGGTCACGGCTGCCTTTACTTTCAGAGTCGCTTCGTTACTGGTTTTGGTTGTACCGTCTGCGAATTTGACCACGCAGCGGTATTTCTGTCCGTCTCTTGCTTCAGTGACCGGAACGGAGATCGTCGCGGTCTGTGCGCCGGTCATGCCGGAGTTCTGCCAACCGGAAGTAGCAAGGAACTGCCACTGATATGTTGCATTGGATGCAGTCACGGTGAACTTTGCCGTTTCGCCGACCTTCGCGGTAACATTCTGCGGCTGTCCGGTAATCGTGTTAGCGATTGCTTTCAGTGTTGCTGCGGTCGATGTTTCGGAAGTGCCGTTTGCAGATTTCACAACGCAGCGGTACTTCTGACCGTTTCTTGCAGCAGTGATCGGAACGCTCAGCATGTTGGTCTTGGCGCCGGTCATGCCAGAATCTTTCCAGACACCGTTATCATTGAACTGCCACTGATAGCTGAGATTATTGCCCGCAGCCGAAACCGTAAATTTTGCATCTGTGCCGACATTTCCGGTGTAGTCCTTCGGCTGTGCGGTGATTTTCACGCCCGCGATCAGTTTTACGGCATTCGTGGTCGCACTCGTGCCATTGGAAGAAGTGATGACACACTTGTACTGCTGGCCGTCTCTTGCGGCGGTCACAGGAACGCTCAGCGTCGCGGTATTTGCGCCGGTCATGCCGGAATTCTTCCAGCCGGAGGTTGAGAGGAACTGCCACTGATATTTCAG
>JAFZPL010000081.1 GCA_017550355.1 Oscillospiraceae bacterium
CAGTTCTCCGTGGAGACCGACGGCGACGATACCCTCGTCATGAACGGCCACGGCGACGGCTCCAACTTCAACCCCGGCGCGATTCATTTTTCCACGCGCACCAAGGTCATTCCGGAGGGCGGAACGGTCTCGGCGGGCGGCGGAAAGGTCTCTGTCACCGGTGCGGATTCCGTGACGATCATCACGTCCATCCGCACAAATTTCATTGACTATGAAACCGTCAACGGCGACGAAAAGGGCATGGCGGCAGCCGATATCGCAGCTGCTGCGAAGAAATCCTATCAGGCGCTTTACGATGCCTACGAGGCCGATTATACCGGACTCTTCGACCGCTGCCGCATTGAGCTGGGCGGCGACGGCAGCAACAACAATACCCCGATTCCCAGCCGCATTGCGAGCTTCGGCCGCGACAACGACCCCAAGCTCTGCGAGGTGCTGTTCCAGTACGGCAGATACATGACGATCAGTGCATCGCGCGATTCCGAACCGATGAACCTGCAGGGCATCTGGAACAAGTTCCGCAACCCGGCATGGGACTGCAAGTATACCACCAATATCAACTACGAAATGAACTACTGGCCGGCGCTGACCACGAATCTGGAGGAATGCTTCCGTCCGTTCGTGGAAAAGGCGAAGTCGCTGCAGAAGCAGGGCAACCTGACCGCACGCGAGGTCTACGGCGTTTCCGAGGGCTGGGTCGTTCACCACAATACCGATATCTGGAACCACACCGGCCCGATCGACGGCGCATGGGGTATGTGGCCGACCGGTGCGGCATGGATCTGCGATATGCTCTATGACGCATACAACTTCAACCAGGATGAAGAATATCTGGCGGAGGTCTATCCGGTCATCAAGGGCTCCGCGGAATTCCTGAACGCGATTCTCCGTGAGGCAACCATCGACGGCCAGACCTACGATGTGGTGTTCCCGAGCACCTCGCCGGAGGTCAACGCGCCGGCATACAGCGGCGGCAAGGGCGCTGCCTGTGCATACGGCATTGCGATGGACAACTCCCTCGCAAGAGCACTCTTCCGCGATACGGTTTCGGCAGCGGAGGCACTGGGCCTTGACAGCACGCTGAGCAATACCCTGCGCGGCAGACTGAACAATCTGAAGCCGGATACCATCGGCAGCTGGGGACAGATTCAGGAATGGGCATATGACTGGGACGACAAGGGCGAGAAGAACCGCCACATCTCCCATATGTACAGCCTCTTCCCCGGTGAGATCATCTCCAAAGGCAATGCACCCGAACTGGCAGCGGCGGCGGCAGTCAGCCTGAACGCACGCGGCGACGAAGGCACAGGCTGGTCTGAGGGCTGGAAGCTGAACTGCTGGGCACGTCTCGAAGACGGCGCACACGCATACAATGTGGTCAAGCTGCTGGTCTCGCCGGTTGATAACTACGGCAGACTCTACGATAACCTCTGGGATGCGCACCCGCCTTTCCAGATCGACGGCAACTTCGGCTTTACCTCCGGTGTGGCAGAGATGCTTCTGCAGTCGCACGCGGGCGAGATCAAGCTGCTGCCGGCACTGCCTGAGCAGTGGAATACCGGTTATGCAAACGGTCTCTGCGCAAGAGGCGGCTTTGAAGTCAATCAGACATGGAAGAACGGCCAGCTCACCGAAGCAGAGATTCTCTCGAAGAACGGCAATGTCTGCACGGTTTCCTATCAGGGGCAGACCGTCACCTTCCCGACGGAAAAGGGCAAGACCTATCTGCTGAGCGATATGCTGGACCTGGACGGTGCTTCTCCGATGAAGAACGTCGCATTCGGCAAGACCGTTTCCGCTTCTGACGGCGACGCTGCGGCAGTCGTGGACGGCTCTGAGGGCAGCGCATGGACAGGCAAGGGCGCAGGCTGGGTGTCGGTTGATCTCGGCAAGAAATACGAGATCGGACGCTGGGTGGTCAAGCTCGGCGGCACCTCCGGCAAGATCGCACAGAATGCAAGAGACTTCCGTCTGCAAATCAGCGAGGACGGCGAGACCTGGACGGATCTTGACCAGATTTCCGGCAATACTGTCACGACAGTCGGCAGAAACCTCACACCGGTGACAACACAGTACGCAAGAGTGCTGTTTGATACGCCTGCACAAACCGACAACGGCGATTCCTCCCTTGCAGAGCTGGAGCTCTGGGGCATTTCGGATGAACCGGAACCCACACGCTCGGCATATGATGTGATCGAAGCGGAAACCTATAACCGGCAGTCCGGCGTGCAGATCGAAACACTGGATGACGGCGGCAAAGATGTCGGCTTCATTGAAAACGGCGACTACATCGCATTCCGCAACATCGACTTCGGCTCCGGCGCGGAGACCTTCACGGTCAAGGCGGGCAGCGAGACCGAGGGCGGCACGATCTCCCTGCGGCTGGATGCACCGGACGGCAAAGAAATCGGTGCCTGCAAGGTGACCGGCACCGAGGGCTGGACGGAATGGAAGACCTTTGAATGTGATGTCACCGGCGCAGAAGGGCTGCACACGCTGTATCTGGTATTCACCGGCGATGACGGCTTCCTGATAAATCTTGATCAGTTCCGGTTTGCAACAACGATTCCGCAGACAACGGCGGCGGATACCACCGCACCGGCGGCCGACACCACAACGACAACATCCGGCACAAAAGCGGAGACCGAGCCTGCCGGCGATACGACAGCACCGAAGAAGAGAACGCCCGGCGACGTCAACGAGGACAGCAAGGTGACCGTTGCGGACGCGATCCTGCTGGCGCGCATCGTCGCGGAGGACGGTACGGCAAAGGTGTCCGACCAGGGCAAGCTGAACGGCGATGTGGACGGCGAAAGCGGTCTTTCCCCGAACGATACGACACTGGTCCTGAAATACATCGCAGGCATTGAAAAAGAACTGAAATAACCGAACGCAAGCCCCGCAGACTGCACAATCTGCGGGGCTCTGTTTTGTGCAATATGCAGAATTTCCCATCGTTACTTGATTTATCCATTTGATTGTGGTAGTATGGACATACAAGACCGACACGATATATACGACAGGAGGGTTTCTATGAAAAAGCAAATGACAGCACTCGGACTGGCCGCGGTGATGACGGGAACTGTGTTTGCCGGGCTGCCGCTGTATTCCGTCTCTGCCGAGCCGGCATACAGGTTATCCGCGGCGGAAGATGAGTGGGAACAGATCAGCGGTTCGCTGCACTATCAGATCATCAACAACGAATACACGGAGATCACCGGATGTGAACTAGGGATAGCGACGGTTCAGATCCCGGCGGAGATCGACGGGCTGCCGGTGAAAAGCATCCGCGCCGGTGCGTTCGCAAACTCGCGCTGGCTCACCGCCGTCACGATTCCGGAGAGCGTGACAGTCATTCCTGCGGAGGCGTTCCAAAACTGTTGGAGGCTCACCTCCGTCACACTGCCGGAGACTCTGACCGAGATCGGCAATTCTGCATTTTCCGGCTGTGACGAGCTGGAATCCCTGACCGTTCCGGAGAGCCTGACGACGATCGGCGATGCTGTGTTTTCCGGCTGTACCGCGCTGGAATCGCTGAACATTCCCGCGGGTGTGACGGCAATGGGTGAGGCCGCGTTCTCCGGCTGTTCCGCACTTGACGGCATTATCATTCCGGACGGCATCACAAGCATCAGCGCCAGGCTGTTTGAGAACTGCGCCGCCCTAACTGCGCTTTCCATCCCGGAGAACGTGACCGCGATCGGGGATGCCGCGTTCTGCGGCTGTTCGTCGCTGACAAGCATGGTCATTCCGGCGGGCATCACAAGCATCAGCGACAGACTGTTTTCCGGCTGTGCCGCCCTTGCGGATCTCTCCATTCCGGAGGGTGTGACGGAGATCGGTTATTCCGCATTTGCCGGCTGTTCCGCGCTGAAAAGCATCGTGATTCCGGAGGGTATCACAAGTATCAGCGAAAGAATGTTTGCAAACTGCGCTTCCCTGACTGAGATCACCATTCCGGAAAACGTGACGAGCATCGGCATCTATGCGTTTTACGGCTGCACGGCACTCACCGGCATCACCATTCCGGAGGGTGTTACAAGCATCGGCAAAAACGCGTTTGAAAAATGCGCGGCGCTCACATCGGTTTCCCTTCCGCCCGCGCTGGAAGCCATTGCGGATAAGACATTTTATGACTGCACAAAGCTGCAGGAGATCACGATTCCGGAGGGTGTCAAGGTGATCGACTTCTGGGCATTTCGTAACTGTTCTGCGCTGAAGTCGGTTTCTCTCCCGAGCACGCTGACTGAAATCGGCATTTCTGCATTTGACGGATGCCGCGCCCTTTCGGCAATCACCGTTCCGGAAGGTGTCACAACCATCGGCAG
>JAFZPL010000013.1 GCA_017550355.1 Oscillospiraceae bacterium
CCCGTTTACCGCGTGAACGGCTGTCAGATGGCTGTGCGGATGCCCGCCGGCACACACAGGATCACGCTCACGCATCATATCAGCGGGATGGTGCCCGCGCTCTGCATTGCGGGGTTCGGGATCTTCGCGGCGATTCTCTGGCAGATCCTCCGGAAACGGCTGACGGACAGGCAGTACGAACGCCTCGGCCAGTACGCGCTGACGGCATTCCAGATCGGCTACTGCGGTGTGATTATTCTGGTGTATCTGGTTCCGGTTGCCCTTTCTATCGCAGGCGCGATCTTAGGATTCTACTAAATAAACAGCCGGACGGTTTCACGATGAATCCGTCCGGCTTTTTCATATAATACGGCTATATATACTCACGCAGTCCTATATTAAATTCGGATTTTCTGGTTGTTCGGTGCGTCCGGCGATATAGTCGAGAGATACGTTGTAATACTCTGCAAGTATTCTCGCTTTTCCAAGTGTTATATCTTGTACTCCGTTTTCGTACTTGCTTATCTGGTGCTGCGTTGTGTTGAGCTTGTTTGCGGCTTGCTGTTGGCTTTTTACAGCCTGCTTTCGGGCTTTTTTAAGATTGTTTTCCATAATTCTTTCCTGTTATGCTTCAAATTGCTCCAGTTCGCTGACCAGTGCGAGAAAATCGTCATATTTTGTGATCGTCTGCAAATACCGAAAATCCAGAATATATCCGGAGGCGCGGTGCCGCAGAAAATCCGCATCCCACAGCGGAACCGTCACGAATCCTGCTTTGTAGTCGTATTTCAGCGGTTCAAAGCGGTCGATGTGTGCGCGGAAATATTTCAGCTTGCCCATGCACAGCTTGTTGATGCGGAACAGCAGACCGAGGAGATCCGTTCGTTCCAGATATGCATCCTTGACGATCAGATGCTTGTGGGCATTGTCCCGCACCGAATACCATGCGTTTTCCTCGTGGATCAGGCAGTGCTTTTCGATCAGCTTCTGCTTATCATCCATATTATTTACCTGCGGGGCTGAAATCAATATGTCCGCTGCTGATATCGGCGCGGTCGATCTTCACGGCCATGGCATCGCCCAGCGTGTACTTCTTGCCGCTGTTGTATGCTTTCAGCGTGAACAGCCCGTCGTATTCGTATTCATCCATCGGCATTGCATCCAGCGAAACAAGTCCTTCCGCAGTGTTCGGGAGCATGACATAGACGCCGAATTCGGTCACGCCGGAGATCATGCCCTCAAATTCCTCTGCGAGATGCTGCTTTGCCCACTCTGCACGGTAGCAGTCATCACATTCGCGCTCCAGCTTCACCGCGCGCTGTTCGGTCAGCGTGCCCGCATCGGCTGCGTTTGCCGCGAACTGCCGAAGCTCCTTCGGTGCGCCGCCGCCGAGATATTCCGACAGAATCCGGTGGATTGCCAGGTCGGGATAGCGGCGGATCGGGGAGGTGAAATGCGCATAATCCGCAAGCGCAAGACCGAAATGCCCGACGGGCTCTGTTTCGTAGTCCGCTTTCGCCATGCTCCGGAGTACCATCTGGTGGATAGCGTTTTTCATCGGGGATTCTGCCGCGTTCTGCAAAACCTGTGCATAATCCCTCGGCTTCGGGGAATCGAGCTGCGGATGCTTGATGCAGAGACGGTCGAGCGATTCCGTGAGACGGATCGTCTTGTCTGCGGGCGGCTGTGCGTGGACGCGGTAAACAAACGGCAGATGCTGCGTCTTGCCGACACGCGCTGCCGCTTCGTTTGCAAGGAGCATACATTCTTCGATCAGCTCTTCGCCGCATCCGCGGCTGCGCGGGAAAATCTCCGTGCAGACGCCGTTTTCATCGAGCAGGAATGCGCTTTCCTCCGCTTCAATATCCGGTGCGCCGCGCTTTTTCCGTGCAGCAAGCCGTTTTTCACGCAGCTCGTTGAGCAGGAACAGCGAGTCCTTCACAGGCGCATATTTCGCTTCGATCTCCGCGTCTGCCGTGCCGGCAAGCACCGCGTTGACCTCTCTGTAAACACCCTTGACGCGGGAACGGATCACAGTCTTGCGGAATTCCCAGTTGACCAGATCACCGTTTTCGTCGAGATCCATCAGCGCGGAGAAGGCGAGGCGGTCGACGTCCGGATGCAGCGAACAGATGCCGTTGCTCAGCGCTTTCGGGAGCATCGGAATCACCTGATCGGCGTAGTAGATGCTGGTGCCGCGCTTGATCGCCTCCTGATCGAGTGCAGAATCGAGTGTGACATAGTGCGAGACGTCCGCGATATGCACGCCGAGCCGGTAGCCGTCCGCAGTCCGGGAGATCGAGACGGCGTCGTCGATATCCTTTGCATCGAAACCGTCGATTGTGAAGATGATATCCTCCGGATCGCGCAGGTCGAGACGGCCGTTCAGGTCGTTTTCGGAGATACCCTTTTCTTCGAGAAGACGCGCATCTTCGAGCACATCCGCCGGAAATTCGGTCGGCACGCCGGACACGATCACGAGCGCCTGTGCGCATACCCGTGCGGAATCCGCGCTGCCGAGCGAGGTGTCCACATGCACGATATGCTCCGAATGCCGCTTGCCGCGCCGCACAACTCTGCCGATGACCTTTTCGCCGGCATGTCCCTTCCACTCTGCCGCATTTTCGATGACAAGCGGACGGGTGCTGATCTGGTCGGCGCGGAGCATGAGGAGACCGTCTTCTTCGACGAGCAGGCCGGCGGTCTGCTGGACTTCTGCCTTGATCACGGTGATGACCTCAGCTTCCGGCGTATTGCCCTGACCGATCACCGGCAGGATCAGAACGCGGTCGCCGAGCATGGCGCCTTTCAGTTCTCTGCCGGGAATGAAATATTCAGTCTTGTCGTTGTCGGTCTGTGCGTAGCCGTAGCTGCGGCTCTGGCGGGAGATGACCGCCTTTTTCATGCCTGCCTGTGCGGAGAGGACATAGCCGTTCCGGCGCTCTGCAACATCGCCGTCCAGGATCATTCTGCGGAGCGCATGCATGAACGCCGGCTTGCCTTTGCCGCGGCATTTTGCAGTGAGATCTGGCTTGGAGAGCGGTCTGCCGTTCGCCTTTGAAAGAAACGTGGTGATGCGGTTCACGAACTGTGCCACCTGCTCGTTGTCTGCGGGGATCTGTTCTGCTGCTGCAAATTCAGCGGCGGTGTGTTTCATGTGCTTTGCCTTCTTGGGAGACGGCTTCGTGCCGGAGCTCCGCGGAAATTTCATTTTTCTTGCCATAGATAATAGCCCCCTTCTTGATTATTATTATAGTATAGCCGAAAAACTGCTCTGTTTATAACAAAAGCGTCCTGTATCCCGGCGGGACAACAGGACGCATCTGCATGTGCGGAATCGGTTTCAGCTGAAATGAACCGGAATGATGATGACAACCAGCACCGTGACAACAAAGATGACGCTCAGCCAAAGCGTCCACTTCTTGAGGATTGCTTCCTTCGTGTTGCCTTCATTCTTGCTGAAATGCGAATCATAGCTTCCGCCGGTGATCGCGGAGGTCATGTTCTGATCCTGCTTCTGATCCTGCGCGAGGCAGAGAAAGATGATCAGAGTGCACACAACCAGCAGAACAATGCCGCCGATAAGCTCAATCGTGCTCATGTGATACAGACAGTCCTTTCTTTATAATATTTTACAATATGACCGCATATCACGATCACAAGTTATAATCATTATAACACATCTTCCGGAAAAATGCAAGTGCTTTTGCAAAAAATCTTGCCTTCTGGAAAAACTGTATGAAAAATGGCACGGACGGAGCCGTTTCCTGCATCATGGGATAGAACAGATCATTTTTTCAGGCGCATTGCCAGCCGCACGGCTTCGTATGCGCCGTTATAGATGCCCGCATGTTTTGCGACGAGAATATTGCGGCACATCTCCGAAATGATGCTGCCGTCTTTCTGCATCAGCACGAGCATTGCTGCGATCTCCTGCGGTGTGCTGCATTCATAGGTGCCGTCGCCGATCTCCGCGGAACGGATCGCGCCCCATGCTTCATGTCCGCCGACACGCCGGATCATCAGCTTGGGGATCGGGTAAAAGCTCAGCTCGCTCGGCTTTGTGATGAGCACATCCGAAACACGCATGAGCAGATTGGTGGAATAGACCGCCGCGAAAATATCTTCGTGGCAGAACGCATGGACGCCGAACACCGGCGCATCGTATGCTGCCTCGCAGAATGCCGCTGTTTCCTCGAAATCGGAGAAATGCTCCGTGACCAGCGGCATCATTTCCGGCACGGCGCGGCAAAGCTCCTGCCAGACATCCATGTGGTCGCCGACATTGACGAAGAGCACTGCTTTGCGGCGGTGCAGCACCGGCATCAGCTTGCGGATGACTGCGATGAAGATCTCCTTCTGTGCGCCCGCGCCGCCGACGGAAAGCAGCCAGCGTTTCGGTGCGCCTGATTCCATGCGTTCGATGCGCTTGGCACAGTCCGCTTCGATGTTGCTGACGAGCTCATGGTCGACATAATGCCCGGTGTTGACGACGGTTCCTTCCGGCATGGGGCGGAGCGGATGCTTGCCGTTCATGCCGCGGAGCGCACGGTAGCCGAGGGCAGCAGAGGGTGTCTGCACGGTATGCACCGCGCCTTCTGCAAGATGGAGTCCCATCGGCCAGTTGTCGGGGATGGCGTTGACGACGTTTTTCAGTCCGGCATGCAGCGCTGCCTGCGCCGTCCAGACATGCGTCGCAACGAACGGGATCTCTTTCGGCAAATCGAGAAATACCGGCGTCATCAGTTCGGCGTTCTTCTGATCCTGTGCATTGTAGGAAATGCGCCGGAAGCCCTCGCTGTTCAGCGGTTCCCAGTACATCTTGTTGAACAGCTTGCTGCGCTGCGAGAGACAGGAGCCCATCGAATAAAGCCGGTTCTGCTCGCCGATGATCTTGCCTGCCGCTGTGCGCGAAAAGCTGTGCAGATCGAACCAGTAGGGGTGATAGCCGAGGGCGTGCGCCGCAGATGCCATTGCCATCGCGATGCGGTAATGTCCGAAGCCCATGCGGATATTGCCGATGATGATGCTGTTTTCGTCAAACGATACTCCGGTTTCCTCCGAGAGCACAAGCTGCTGCACGCCGAGCCGTTCACCGATCGCCGGCGCGGGCTCTGCGGAGAGATGGTAGAGATTCAGCGAGTCGTCGCCGAATTTCCGGAGAAATTTTTTCTTGCTGCGGCAGGATTTTTTGTACACCGCGTCTGTCAGCTCATTGCCGAAGATGATTTTGGAACGGTCCATGATGTAACACCCCTTCTGATTGGAACAGGTCTGCATGATCCGGATATTTGCGGAATATTGCGCTGCAATGACAATATATGCGCACGGATCCGTACATTTCGGGTATGCAGACGTGTTCATTTTTTTAGCTGTTTTTCTATTGACTTTTGTCCGGAAATGTGATAAACTGGTATCAAAGATTGATAGAATATGTATCTATTGATATATATAGACTATCAATCAGAATGATAGCAATGCTATCAACTGATAGACTTGATAGATTGGCTATCATAAGTTCATTGTACCATAAAGAAGGAGGTTTGTCAAGTGGAAAACGTATTTTCACAGGAAAACTTGAGGTCCCGCCGTACCGAACAGGCTGTTGCCGTGAGCGCGAGGCTCTTTCTCGAACGCGGCATTGAAGCAGTGAAGATGACTGATATCGCAGAGACAAGCGGCATCGGCGTTGCAACGCTGTATCGGTACTTCGGCACCAAGACTGGCATCACCATCGCAGCGATGACATATCTATGGAACCAACTGAAGCTCATGTTCAGCGGCATCTTTGAATCTGAGGTGTTTCTTCAGCAGACAGGTCTCAAACAGTTGACAGACCTCATGCGGATGTTCACCGTACTGTATGAAGCACACAAGGATTTCATGCGCCTGCTGAGCGAATTCGACCTGATGCTGGTGCGCGAGCAGGTCCCGAAGGAGGATCTGGTCGATTACGAACGCTCGATCATCAATTTTTATCCCGTCTTTGCAAAGGCATACCGCGCAGGCGTGGCAGACGGCACCGTCCGCGAAACAGTGGACTGTCAGCTCTTCTACGTGACCTTTGCGCATGCCCTGCTGGAAATGTGCAAGAAGATGGTCGGTGGCGAACTGCTGCCTTCCGATCACTTTGAGCATGCCACAGATGAAATGAATCTGCTGATCGACACCGCCGTTTGCTACTTACGAAAGGACTGATGCTTTATGGCACCACCGGAGAAAAAGATTGCAGGCAGCAAAATCCTCTGGATCTTTGCGATTGGACAGCTCGGATGGTCACTTCTCTCCGGCATCATCTCAAACTGGCTCGTTTTCTTCTATCAGCCCGCTGCGGAGGAACTCGCAAAAGGGCAGATCACCTATATCCCGCAGGGGCTGTTCTTCGGTCTGACGATCATCGGACTGATCACGGCGGCGGGACGCGTGTTCGATGCGGTCACCGATCCGTTTATTGCGGGAAAATCGGATTCCTGCAAGCATAAGCTTGGGCGCCGCATCCCGTTCATGCGCTATGCGGCGGCACCGTTCGGCGTAGTGACAGTGCTGATGTTTCAGTCGCCCGTCAGGGGGGAGAGCAGCATCAATACGCTCTGTCTATTTGTCTGCGCAATGCTCTTCTACCTGTGCATGACCTGCTACTGTACGCCGTATAATGCGCTGATCCCGGAGCTCGGCAGGACACAGGAAACGCGCATCAATCTTTCCACGTTCATCTCCGTGACCTATTTCGGCGGCACGGCGATCGCATATCTGGTGCCGAATATTGCGGGGATGTTCTCCGGCATGGGGTATGCCGAGGGATTCCGCATGACCGTCGGTATCCTCTCAGCGTTTGCGGTCACATGTATGCTGATTCCTGCATTTCTCATTAATGAGCAGGTGTATGCGGATACGACGCCATCAAAGGCATCGACATTTTCCTCGCTTGCAAAGACATTCCGGAACAGGCAGTTCCGCATTTTCGTCGCCTCGGATATCCTCTATTTCGTAGCGCTCACGCTCTTTCAGACCGGTCTGCCGTTCTATATCACAGTGCTGCTTGGGCTGGAATCGACCATGACGTTCACGCTGTTCGCGGTTATGATGGGCGCTTCGCTGGTGTGTTATCCGGCGGTGAATATCCTTGCCAAAAAGCTCGGCAAGAAAAAACTCATTGCGTTTGCATTCATCTTCTTTGCGTTCGCATTCTTTGTGACTGCGTTTGCAGGCGTTCTTCCGATCCCCGCAGTCGCATACGGCATCATCATTGCACTGCTGGCGGCGGTGCCGATGGCGATCCTCGGTATTCTCCCGCAGGCAGTCGTTGCGGATATCTCCGATGCGGACAGCAAGGACACGGGCGAATCCCGGCAGGGCATGTTCTATGCGGCGCGTACCTTTGCATTCAAGATGGGGCAGTCTGTTGCGATGCTCCTCTTCACCAGTCTCGCGACCGTCAACAGCGAGCTCCCGAAGGGCGAATCGGGATACGGGCTCGGCTACCGCATCACAGCTGTTGCGGCGGCGGTGCTCTGCCTGCTGGGCGGCATCGTTTTCCTGCGCTACAACGAGAAGAAGATTCTCGAAAAACTGAAATAAATAACCGGATCTTACAGAAAAAAGGGAGGGTATTCTACCATGAAAGTGCCTGTTTGCGATCTCTGCGGCTGTACGCAGTTCATCAAACGGGAGGAAGGATTTGCGTGCACGGGATGCGGCACGCTCTATCCGCGTGAGGAAGCAGTCAAGCTCCTGCGCGATGTCTCGGAACTCGGCGGGGAAACGCCGGCGGAGACGCAGAAGGCTGCGGTCACGGACAATCCGGATTTTGTGGTGCGCGGCGACGTGCTGGAGAAATATGTCGGCAATGACGACGAGGTCACGATCCCGGAGGGTGTGCGCGTCATTCTGACGGACTGCTTTGAGGATAAGCATATCCACGGCGTGACCATACCGGACAGCGTCGAACTGATCGAGGCGGATGCGTTTCCGGATTGCGATCAGCTGACCTATGCGACGGTGCCGGGAACGCTGGAATCCCGCCTGAGCGATGCGTTTTTTGCATCGGAACTGAAAGAGATCGGCATTTCATACGGCTCTCCCATTATCCACGACCACCTGTTCGAGGATCTCGACACGGTCAAGATCGTCTGGATCCCTGACAGCGTGACCGAGATCGGCGAGGAGGCATTCTGCAACTGTGCAGAGCTGGATGAGCTCCACATGCCAGACAGTGTGCTGACAATCGGCAGCAAGGCATTCGCATACTGCGAGGAGCTGAGCGAGATCACGGTGCCGGACAGTGTGCAGTATATTTCGGAGGATGCGTTCAAGGGATGCATCGTGCTGGATCCGGAATGCACGATCGTTCCGGTTTTCCCGGACCTGAAATCACCGCTGTTTCACGACGCGGGATTCAAGGAGCGCGGATTCTGCGAATGGTGCGCGGGCAAGCTTGAAAACGGCATATGCACCCGATGCGGGCGGAATACGCAGTGAAATAGGGAAAAGCATATGAAAGAAGAATTCGTCATCCATCAAGGCGTACTGGAGAAATACAGCGGCGAATCGCCCGTTGTACGCATTCCTGAAAACGTGAAAAGCATCGGCAGACTTGCATTTTCAGAGTGTTCTTTTATCAAATCCGTCATCATCCCGGACAGCGTGACAGCCATTGGTGAGAAGGCATTCTGGTCCTGTGATTCGCTCACCTCTGTCAATATTCCGGACAGCGTGACGAGCATCGGGGCATATGCATTTGACTTCTGCCGTTCTCTCGCATCCATTTCCATTCCGGACAGTGTGTCGAGCATTGGGAACAGTGCATTTGCCAGCTGTCCTTCTCTCACATCCATCACCATTCCGGACGGTGTACCAAGCATCGGCGCCCGGACGTTCTCTGAATGCACTTCTCTCACATCTTTCCGCATCCCGGACAGCGTAACAAGCATTGGAAAGTGTGCATTTATGGGCTGCACTTCTCTCGCATCCGTCACCATTCCGAGCAGCGTTGCAAGCATTGGCGAGAGTGCATTTGACGGCTGCTATGCGCTCAAATCCGTCACCATTCCGGACAGCGTAACAAGCATTGGTAAAAGCGCGTTTTATGAATGCACATCGCTCACATCCGTCACCATTCCGGAAAGTGTGACAAGCATTGGTGAGCGTGCATTTGAAGACTGCTATAATCTCATATCCGTCACCATTCCGGACAGCATCACAGCAATTGGTGATGCCGTTTTCGTGGGATGCGACAAGCTGGATCCACTGAAAATCATAACGCCCGTTTTCTCACAAAAGATATTCCCGAACCATTATAAAAAATCCGGATACTGTCAATACTGCGCAGGAAAATTACAGAATGATCAATGCACAAGATGCGGGCGGGAAGCATAAACCTCTATAAAATCCGTCGCGCAGCGACACGGCAATTGCTCACTTCTCACTCCTCATTCCAAATTATTATCCAGATTGGAGGCTAACCATGGCAACACTCGAACATGTCTATTTCGCGTATCTGCTGGACGGTACGCATTATTCGATCACGACTGCCGACTCGGCTGCCGCGGAGGGCGTTTCCCTGACCGTCACCCAGACCGACGGCATGATCTCCGCAAAGATCTGTGCGGAACAGGAGATCGTCGTTCAGGCGTTCTCGGCGGAGTTCCGGCATGAATTCAACGAGTCGGATTCCGTGTTCCTGAACGGCTATCAGTCCTGGACAGACAGCATTGAGCACGGTCTGCACGACAAAATGCGCGGGCTGAAGCTTGTTCCGGCGACGCTCAAGGAAAAATATGCCTTTGCGCAGTACGGAGACTACAATTTCACATCATATCCCGACCAGTACGGCATCATGCACGGCTGGAGCTACGGCTATGTGCGCAATGCCGCCGCATATGCGCTGTTTGCATCGCTCAACGAAGATACGGGCTTCACCTGCTTCACTGTCAACACCCATCAGCACAAACTGTTCGCGAAAAAGGACTGCGCGGGGCTGCATCTGTCCGGCGAATACGGAATGGAGCTTCTGTTCGCGGAAGGATCGGAAAAGCAAGTGTTCGATGCCTATTTCGCTGCGCTCAGAATCCCGCCCTGCAAGGCAAAGCCTCTTTTCGGTTATACCAGCTGGTACCGGCACTATGAGGATATCAGCGAGCAGAAGATGCTTTTCGATCTCGGCAGTGTGAAAACGCAGAAATTCCCGGCAGATGTGTTCCAGATCGACGACGGCTGGCAGACTGCCGTGGGTGACTGGCTCCGCTATGACACCGGAAAATTTCCGAGCGGTATGGCGAGAATCGCCGAAAAGATCCGTGAGGCAGATATGACGGCGGGCCTCTGGCTTGCACCGTTCGTTTGCGAAGAGGACTCCGATCTCTTCCGCGCCCACAGTACGTGGCTGCTTTACGATGAAAAAGGCGAACCTGTGCGTGCCGGTTCCAACTGGACGGGTGCGTATGTGCTGGATATCTATAATCTGCAGGTGCGTGCATATCTGCGCGACGTGCTGAAAACAGTTACACAGGAATGGGGATACAAGCTGCTGAAGCTTGACTTCCTCTATGCCGTCTGCATCCAGCCGCGTCCGGACAAAACACGCGGACAGATCATGGCGGAGGCGATGGATTTCCTGCGGGAATGCGTCGGCGATGCACAGATCCTTGCATGCGGCGTGCCGCTGGCGTCCGTGTTCGGCAAGGCGGAATACTGCCGCATCGGATGCGATGTCAGCCTCGATTTCGACGACAAGCCCTATATGCGGATCGCACACAGAGAGCGCATCAGCACGAAAAATGCGATTCTCAACGCGGTTTTCCGGCGGCAGCTGGACGGCAGAGCGTTCCGCAGTGATCCGGATGTGTTCCTGCTGCGCAATGAGGAAAACTCCATGACGCCGGCACAGCGGCAGATGCTCGCGGAGGTCTGCGGCATGACCGGCGGCGTGCTGTTCACATCGGATGATATGGCGCTTTACGATGCGGATCAGCTGCGGCTTGTGCAGAGAATGCGCAATCTTCAGCGGTATGCGGAGATCACCGGCGCAGAACTGCGCAGTGAGGGGCTGGTCATCACGCTGAAACGCGGTGAAAAGCAGTACACGCGCAAATATAAGATCTGAGCGGGCGCAATTTTCTGCCCGCGGCTGCATATAGTATAAAAGGTGCCGGCTCGCAGAATGCACAGATTCCACAATACCGGTTTGTGCATTCTGCGCAGCGGAAAACCGCACAATCTGCGCTTGTTCTTCTTGGACGGACAGGTGTATTTTGTGGAAAATCACCTATTTTCAAAATCCCCTTGACAAATCGTCCGCAATGTGCTATGATAGGAGTACGGACAGAGGCGCGGGAATGATGAGTCCTGCCGGAGGAGGCTGCCAGCTGCAGATCCCGGCAAAAAAGGCATGACCGCCGAAGCAGCGTGAGACCGGCAGTTTCACGGTGCTGGGCATACACTGAACAAGTGTATGACTGTCACACGCCTTTCCCGCGACGGGAAAGACTGTGGAGTGCTGACCGGCGTTTTGCATATGCTGCATGTTATCTGCAAGCAGAGCGAATCCCGTAAAGCTGCCATTGTCCGCCAAGCATATTGGCGGATTTTTTTCTGCCTCAAAACATATTTCACAAACGGAGGACGAACATTATGAAAGAATTTCGCGTAGGTATCATCGGCGCAACGGGTATGGTCGGACAGCGCTTTGCACTGCTGCTCGCAGACCACCCGTGGTTCAAGGTCAAGGTCATGGCGGCTTCTTCCCGTTCCGCGGGCAAGACGTACCGTGAAGCGGTCGGCGCAAGATGGGCATTCAAGGATCAGCCCATGCCGGAGCAGTTTGCGGACATCGTCATTTCCGATGCAGGCAAGGATATCGAGAAGATCGCTTCGCAGGTCGATTTCTGCTTCTGTGCGGTCGACATGAAGAAGGATGAGATCCGTGCACTTGAGGAGGCGTATGCAAAGGCAGAATGCCCGATCGTTTCCAACAACTCCGCACACC
>JAFZPL010000014.1 GCA_017550355.1 Oscillospiraceae bacterium
GCGAAATGCTCGCAGTTATTCGTGAAGAAGTTGTAGCTTGTTTCACCCAGACGGGATCTCGCTCTTGCGACGGTCTCCTCCGGTGAATACAGGTGATAGCCGTAGGTACGCTGCAGCGTCCGCGCAAGTTCCTCCGAATAAGTATTTGTATGCGGCGTGACAGGGCCGCCCAGACGCACCGGCGGCTCATAGGGCTTCGGGAAATCCAGAATGAAATATTCCGAATCGTCCCGCAGGAAATTGCGCAGATTCGTCGCATGGACGACTGCATGGCCGATCGTTTTGCTCGCCGGAATATTGTAATGCACGATGCAGGTATCGCTGACATAAATGCCGTAATGCTCGTAGATACCGCCGCGCCGGACGACGCCGATGATGTCGCCGTACTGCGCCTGCACCGGCTGCTGCATGGCCAGCGGATCAGGGGTGCCGGTCTGCTGGAAGCCCGTGACATAGCCCGGTGTTTGTCCCATATTGCGGATCGCCTCCGCACGGGCAGCCCTGCGGATCATGGTCTGCTCAAGCATCTCCTGCGTACCGCGGTCGAGCACCTGCCCGTATTTGTCAATGATCCGGCATTCGCCGCTCACGACATGACGCTGCAGCGTGCAGTCCGCGCCGTAATCGAGATCCTCCCAGCAGTAATCCTTGTCCATGATCGTGAAGCCGGTGTCGGGATTCTGCATCTGCAGATTTTCACTCAGATTATCGAGCTTGTTCGCCAGCTTATCCATACCGCGGCTGACCGCATCCCAAAATTCCATTGTTTTGACTGTCCTCCTTTGGCATCAATCATTTGCGCGCGAGATCCAGAAAACATATTTTCCGCCGCGTTCATAATAACCGACGGAAAGCGCGCCGTCATAGTAGTCGTAATGTGCAAGATTATTGTCTTCCACAACCGTGTGTTCATTGAACACGCCGTCTGCAAACTTCGTAAATTCGTTGAAGATCTTTTCGATTTCTGCTTTCGACCAGACATACTGTCCTTTGTAGTCATCATGATTGCCGAACCGGTAATCGACTGCGCGGAGATAGCTGCCCTGTGCGGCGTCTCCGTTGTGGATATACAGATCGACTGCGGCAGGGAGCTGCAGATCACTGTATCCCGGAACCGGGAATGCATCGGTGATATAGCGGTAGGTCGAATTGGACGAGCCGCCTTCATCCGGTGTGTCCCCGCAGTACAGATCGGCGTTTTTGCCCCAGTCGATCCCGAGGCGCATCATCGCATTTTTCGCATCGGCTTCGCTGAGTGCTTGACCGTCACGGTTATCCGACCGCGTATACAGTCCCGGAGGCAGGAATACGTCGCCGCTGTCATAGGAGCGGAACGGCATTGCGCCGAGCGTTTTGTAATAATCTGCAGCGGATGTTCCGTTATTTGCGGGTTTTTCTGCAGGCTTGGCGGTGGTTTCTTTGGCTTTTTCCGTTTTCGGAGCCTTTGTTGTCTCAGGTTTTTTTTCGGTTTCGGGTGCTTTTGTTGCAGGCGGGTCTGTCTGTTTCGGTGCAGGTGTTGTCTCCGGGACGGTCGTTTCCGGCGCAGCTGTTGTTTCCGGGGCAGTCGTTTCGGGCGGTTCTGCAGTTGCAGGTGCAGCCGTTACCTCTGCGACAGGCGTTCCGGCCTGCTGCCTGACCGGTTTATTCAGCTCTCTGAACGCGACCATTCCGCCGCCGATCAGCGCGATGCAGATCATTGCGGTCAGGATGATATTCGCATTCTTTCCGCTTTCTCTTGCGGTTTTCACAGACAGTCCGCACTTCGGACAATACTTGTACTGTTTCGGCACTTTTGCTCGGCAATTCGGGCATTTCATTGGTAACACTCCTTCTTCAATCGGAAAACAAGCTTCTCTCTTTCATCGCTGCATCCGGCAGCGGCTTGCGGATATGTGGCCATGAGATTCTGTGCTGATAACTTTATTATAGCACATTTCGGCTGAAATTGCAACGAGACTGTGCGATTTCACAAAACTTTTACAAATTTTGTGGAAAACAATATAAAATATACTGACTGTATACAATATGGCTCCGGTTGATGCCGGAGCCATTGCTGTTATTCGGATTCGGATGCATCCTCCGCATCCAGCGGATATCGTGCAGCAAGTTCATGGATGATCTTTGCAAGACTGCTGCGCAGCGAATCCGGCGCAAGAACCGTGACGTACTGTCCGTATTGCATTGCCCAGTGCTGCATCGCGGTCGGATGCACCTGCACGTGGACATGCAGCAGATTCGGCTGTTCTGCACGGGTGATCTCCGCGCTGCTGCCGAACCAGTCGAGAATATCGCCGAGAATCCGCATATCTGCAAGAAATTCACAGGAGATCGTTTCCCCGCTGTACATGTAAAGCTGCTCGGCCAGATTTTCCGGCAGCGTATGCTTGCCGCTGAGCTGCTCGACCGGCAGACGCTCGAATTGCTCGATGATATGCACATCCGTGATGCGGTCAATGCGGTAATGCGAGACCGTCCGGTGCGGTTCCTTGCAGCAGATCAGATA
>JAFZPL010000082.1 GCA_017550355.1 Oscillospiraceae bacterium
CGGACAGTTTGTATCGGAATCCACGATCAAGCGCGTGTTTGCTGACGGGTCGGAGGAGCAGAGCTTCCGCTATCAGGACAGCATCGCCCCCATTGCAGACGTTCTGCTCGATATGTACGGCGACACCAGCAATCTGGACGATGCGGAATCGCTGCGGCACATCATCCGCGAGAAAAACAAGCTGATCGAATTTCTGATGATCAAGCTGGACGAAAAGGAAGCAGATTTCGATTCTCGCCGGAGTATGTATGAGGAGCGCAAAGTCCTCTATGACCGCACGATCGCACGGCTGGAGGATCAGATTGAGCGCAAGGACGCCATGATCGAACGGCTGCTTAACGCCTATCTGCCCGGAAAGTCTGCTGAAATCGAATAACAGCGCAGCGGCTGCGGGAAATCTCCCACAGCCGCTGTTTTTTATCTTCTTTTGTCGGGATATTTTTGATAGAATGCTTCTTTGTCCGCATACATATTGCTGTCGGCTTCCTGCAGCGCCTTCCGGATCTTTCCGGTCGTGCCATAACTCCAGCCGACCGCGAAGCACACGCCGTCCGGATCGGCAGCGGCAGCCTTGAATCCCTGAATCTTCTGTTCCAGCACTGCCTTGTCCTGATGCAGCGCCAGCACCATGAATTCGTCGCCGCCTGCGCGGTAGATCTCAAAATCCGGGAAATGTTTCTGCAAGGTGAGCGCGGCATCCTTCAGCAGGAGATCGCCGGTGAAATGCCCGCTTCTGTCGTTTATCTGTTTTAATCCGTTGAGATCGGCAAAAATGATGCACAGCGGTTGCTCCGGATCTGATTTGCCGGACAGGAAATAATCGATGCGGTTGTTCATCGCATTGCGGTTGAGAATGCCGGTCAGCACATCCTTTGAACTGAGCAGTTCCATCTGCCGGAAAAGCTGGTAGCTTGCAAGCTCGGAGGCGAGGAAGTACGTGGTCAGCTCAAGCATTTCCTTGATCATCGCGGTCTTGCTGACATCGAAATTGATTGCCCAGATATAGCCGAGCGTTTCTTCGTGATATCTCAGCGGGAAGAGCACAATGCTCTTTGCGCCCGCCGGCTTCATGGAATGATACCAGACCGGATTTGTCCGTTCCAGATCTGCCCAGTCCTGAGCGTCCTTGATGATGACGCAGGTGCTGCCGGCAATGGTATCATGCCATGTATCGACGACCGCGAAAAAGCTGTCGTCCACATATTTTTCCATAGAGGAAAGCTTGGTATCCTCGCTGAGTGCTTCGCACAGGACGGCGCATCTGCGTTGCTTGAAATCCGTGTTCAGGATGCAGCAGTGTTCTGCGTCGCAGAGATCGCGGATATCCTGTATGACAGTTTTGATCGAAGCAGTGAAATCCATTGAACTGCGCAGCTTCATACAAATCTGGAGTACGCGTGAGGCGAGTTCCGGCGCAATATTCGTCATCAGCGCATAGTCCGGTACCTTGGTATAGGATTGCAGATAGGCGCAGTAACCGACATTCGGTTTGTCGGAGACCAGCGGAATCGCAGTCAGATAGAGCCAGACGGGCATTCTGTCAGGATGGATATAGGTGTGGACAGTTTCGCCTTTGATCGCGCTGCGGTAACAGAGCTCCTCAAAGTTCTTGTCCTTCGGGAAATACCGTTCATAGGGCTGATCCGGCTCAAACGCGACATTATGCATTGCTGCTGCACCGACATCCGCATAGGTCTGTTCTGTCATCTGAATGAATGTGGAGTTTGCAGTCACGAGACGAATATTCCCGTATGAGCCATCCGGAAAAACCTCCACAGAAACGATGCTGGACATGGGTTTGATGTGTTCTGAGAAAAAGTGATAATCAAGATTCATAGAAGCAGCTCCTTTCGCGAATGGATGGCAGAATACATGCGGTCTGTTTCTGTGTTCAGATCATATGACAAAATGGGTTGCTGATATGACAATCGTTTCTGCGAATACGGGAATTGTCTGTCGGATGCCGTGTTGTCCGGACGGGTTTGTATGCGCGGTGTTTTGCTGCCTATAATCTATTATACCACATATCGTCTGAAATTTCAACCCTATTTTCTGATTTTTATGCAATATTCTATAAAACGCATGCTGAAACTGTGCGTAAGATGCATTTGCGGGAACGTCTGAATTCACACACACTCAACAGAATATTTCAACAGTCCAATGCACAATTCGGTGTTATGGAAAAGATTTGCTTCATAGATTGACATTCTGTGTCTGCCATGCTAAAATAAAAATGTGTATATCTTCACAAGCCGACTGCACGCCCTGTATGCATGGGAGGGGATCCGCTATGCCGACTGAAATGTACATACAGCTCATACCCGGAAATCAGCCGTGCTCTGTCGGATCCTGTCTGACGGAGTGCGGCTTTATGCATTTTTATATATTTTAACGGAGGTGTTTTTATGAAAAAACCGAAAAGGCTCACTGCGGCAGCGGCGGTGCTGATTGCGGTGAGTGTAATCCCGCTTTCTGCCGCCGCAGCCTATACCTACACGAAAATAGCCGGCGATATCAACGGAGACGGCAAAGTTTCCAAGGTGGATGTCGTGCTTGCGAAGCGTGCGGCGGCGGGAAAGCAGCTGCCGGACGGCAGAGAAGTCGATATGGTTGCCGGTGATATCGACCGCAGCGGCATTTTTGACAGCACGGATGCCGAACAGATCGCAAGAAAGGTCGCCGGATGGCAGGGCTATGATGCGGTCGGCAAGGAATTCACGAATGAGGACGTTGCTGCATCGTTCCGGCTTACCGATATTTCGTTTGTGCAGGAGGACGAACAGACGTATGCGAATCTTACTGTCACAGGCGGCGCAATGCCGTATATCTATGCGTGGTACCGGCTCGGTGCGGACAGCTGTTATGCCTGCTCTGTCCCGCTGAGTGAACAGACGCAGAAAATAGAGCTCGATCCGGGCGATGCGTATTACTGCGTTGTCTCCGACGCAGATCTCAACCGTGCAGAATCCGGCATTTGGATGGTCGGCGCGGACGGTACAGCCTCAAAGGTGCGCGATCTGGATGTCTGCGCGATCAGGATCAGGCAAAAGAAAGAGGGCAGTTCCGCCGCGATCATCAAAGACCTGAACGCCGTGCTTTCGATCGGTCTGTCAGAAGCCGGGGATCTCTATGAAGCAGCGCAGAATGATCTTGCCTATGCCAAGCGGTTCATGACCGAGTCGGAAGCCTACACCTTCGCGAAAAAGCTGACGGATTACTGCGAATGGTACGAAGTGCATGTGTACAACGAAAAGGAGAACAAGGAGCTTCTCTTTGCAGATGTGGCTGCGGAGGAGAAGAACAGCAGCTATACGCTGAGCGCGGCGGTCTCCGGCGGCGATGCGCCCTATACCTATGAATGGGTGAACATCGATACGGGCAAAATCTGCGGCACCGACAGCGTATTTGAGGTGACGCCGGTCAAGGATGAGGTCTATGAGCTCACCGTCAAGGACAGCAGCGGCCATTCCTTTAAGCCCTACAAATCCCGTGTTTCGCCGACAAAAGTGCTTGCGGAGATTACGCAGGAGCCGACAGGCAGCGGCAGCACGGTGATCACAGCGAACGTGACTTACGGTACAGCCCCGTTCACCTACAAATGGAGAGACAAGAGCGGCAATGTGCTCAGTACAGGCAGTACACTCAGCAGCTATACCGTTTCTGCGCTCAAAACATGCGGACTGAACCTGAATGTGACGGATGCAGACGGCAGATCCTGCGATATCACGGATATCGCGATCGAGACAGCCGAGCAGCCGCAGCCTGCCGCGCTTGCAGTTGCGGCAGAACCGCGCTGCATCGCAAACCCGTTCCCGTCTTGGACAGGTACATCTGCTTATGACAACTGGAGCTATACCAATGAGGGCACTGCAAGCGTGACGATCGAAGGCGGTCAGGCGCCGTACCTTTATACATGGTATATCGACGGCGAGGAGAATTACGGCCTGACGACATACGATCTTGATACGATCAAGGTGAAGCACGGCATAGAGAGCCTCGACAAGACCTGCTCAATCCGGATCGACACGGTCAGGGATTACGGGAAAAAGTGCTGGTGCGTCATAACGGATGCAAACGGCGAACAGGTCACGACCGATCAGTCGGCTGAATCGCAGATCCTCGTGTTCAACAGCCTCTCCGACATCTACAAGCCCTCCGCGCTGACCAAGACCGCAGATGCGTCTGCGCAGAATATCCTCGTGGATATGCTTGTTTATGATACGCTGCATATGCAGGTCAGATTCCAGGGCGGCTCCAAGATCTTCAGCAAATATCAGGCGAATGTGTATTACCGGAAGAAGGGCTCCGATGAATGGGTGAAATTCGACGGCACTTACGGTACAGGTCATCCGAACGATTATTATGATTACGATTACGACACATCTTCCTTCATATTCCACTCGAAATGTGATCTGACATATCTCCGGGAGCAGAATATCCGTACCGACAAGGAAAACTTCCGGATCGTCATCACAGACACACTGACAGACAGTGCTGTGGAATATACGACTTATCTTTCGGAGGCGTATTTATGAAGAAGCAGATAACAGCAGCATGCACGGCGGCGGTTCTGCTTTTCACCGCCGTGCCGGGGCTTGCGGCTCTGTATGGGATCTCAGCAAAAGCAGAGGGCAGACTGGAGTTCCGGGCTGACGACGTGTACTGCACGGGCGCAGAGGATGAGATTGCCGTGCCGGTCAGAATGGTCTCCAACCCCGGTTATATTTCCGGCGTTCTGAAATTTACATGGGATACGGCACAGCTGGAACTGGTCGGCGTTGACTACAATACAGCCGTTGCACCGGCAAACGATCCTGCGCCGCTGCCCGATCTCAGTACATTCGATCCGCTGGAAACGCCGTATTATACACTCAGCTTCGGCGATGACACCGCCGACCGGAATTTCACAGAAACGGGCGATGCGTTCACGCTTCGGTTCAAGCCGACGGAGCACTTTATCCCGAACGGAAGCGCAGCCGTAAAAACCGCAGACAAGCTCTGGGTGCCGGATGTGGTGAATGCCGCGCTGGATCAGGTGGAATGCATCGGATTTCAGTCAAATATCCGATATCTCGACAGCAGTGCGCTGAATCTCTACTCTGAAACGGTCTATGCGAGCGTGCATGACGAGGAGATTCGTGTGCCGGTGTATGCAAGAACGAATCCCGGCTTTATCTCCGGTACGATCGACATTGCGTGGGAGAACTTCCTGCATCTCAAGGATGTGGAATACAGCGAGACGCTTGCGTCTGCGAACGATCCTGCACCGGTGAACCAGTCGGAAGGGCAGTACCGGCTGTCTTTCGGCGACGATTTCGCGGAGACAGATTTCACCGGTACAGGACTCCTGTTCACGCTGGTGTTCACACCGGATGCGTTTGAACTGTCTGATTTTCCGGAGACGGGACGCCTTGCCGCATCCGTCCGTATCAATGGAACGGGCGCAGATGTGATCAATGCGCAGATGGATAATCTGCTGGTGCGTGCATCCGCCTGTGAGATCATTCTGAGCGGAGAGATGCCCGCTGAGACTACTTCCGCAGTCATCACAACAGAATCCACAGTGACCACTGCTACAGTCACGACTTCCGCTTCGACAACCGCCGCTGTTCCGAAAAAAGGCGATCTCAACGGTGACGGCAAGCTGGATCTCAAGGATGTTGTGCTCCTTCGCCGTGCAATTGCGGGCGGCTGGAATGTGACAGCGGATCCGGCAGCAGCAGATCTGAACGGTGACAGCGCAGTCAATCTCAAGGATGTGATCCTGCTGCGCCGCACGATTGCCGGCGGCTGGGACAGCTGAAGATCCATCTTTTTCAACAAGCAAAGCGGTCGGACGCAAATGTCCGACCGCTTGTGTTATGTCTGCTGTTTGCTGCGGCGGCGCATGATCTGCCATTTCACGACCGCAGTGCCGATGATGATGAGATAGCCGAGAACGCTCAGCCAGTCCGGAATCTGTCCGAGGAAGATGAATCCGAATACCGCTGCAAAGATCACGATGGAAAAATCAAAGACGGAGATATCCTTTGCGGGTGCCTTGGAATATGCCTTGGTGATGAAGATCTGTCCGCCGGCTGCCGCAATGCCGGTCAGCAGCATGAAGATCCACTGCTCGCCGGTCATGGGCGTATAGTTCAGGAGCATGCCCGGCAGCAGCATCGCTGATGTGAACGCGGAGAAAAACGTGACAATAAGCATGCTGTTTTCGCCGCGCACGCCGAGGATCCGCACGTTTGCATAGGCAAGTCCCGCGCCGAATCCGCCGAAGAATCCGGCGAGTGCCGGGAGCGTTTCCGCGCTGAATGACGGCTTGACCACGAGCATAGCGCCGCACATTGCAATGATGACCGCGCCGATCTCATAGCGGTTTGCGCGTTCGTGCAGCAAAATCGCCGAGAAGATGATCGCGAAGAACGGTGATAGTTTGTTCAGCATGGAGGCATCGGAGATTGCCATGTGATCGACCGCATAAAAATGGAGCACCATGCCTGTGCCGCCCGCAATCGAACGGACCAGCAGATATTTGAGATTGCCCTTTTGCGGTTTGAACGGCGCTTTGCTGCGCAGAAGCGAGCCCGCTGCGATCATCAGCGCGAATGCATTGCGGAAGAAGCATTTCTGCAGCGTCGGGATATCGCCCGCCAGCCGGATGAAGAGATTCATCAGCGCAAAGCAGAATGCCGAAGCGATGATGCAGAGAATGCCTGCACGATAATCCGGACGCGAAGAATTATGCATGGTCAGCACTTGCTTTCTGCGGATGTGCCGACTGGAACGCGAACCCGAGGGTCACGAAGAAATACGGTGCGGTGTAATACATCGTGTTGCCGAAGAATGCCGAGCAGAGATAACCGATTCCCGCTGTCAGGGCGATCACGGTCATTGGCTTCAGTTCCGCACGCTGACAGAATGCCCTGCGGTAAACGCTGCCGACGGCGCCGAGATACATGCACAGCGCTGGAATGCCGTAGAATGCTGCGTATTGCAGATATTCGTTGTGCGGTCGGTCGTTGCCGTATTCTTCCATTGCGTTGAGCAGCGTGAGCCGGATACCTTCTGTTCCCCAGCCGAGCAGCGGTTTTTCCGCGATGCATTTCAGCGTGAGCGACCAGAGAATGCCGCGGTGAGAGCCGACTCTTGCGGACGCGAGTTCGTCTGTCGAGACCATATTCTGGAGATCTGATGCAATTCTGATGTACCGTGCCAGATTTCGCGGTTCACAGAAATAGCCGATCACCGTACCCGCAATGAAGACGCCGAGTACGATCCAGAACATTTTGCAGCGCTTGCGGTCAATGATCCGCAGGGCGATATAGAGCGCGATCAGTGCAGCGATGCATGCAAGATAGGAGCCGCGGCAGGTGTTGATGACCAGCGCCGCCGTGTGCAGCAGCAGAGAACCGAATGCGAGCAGCCGCGGGAACAACGCTTCCTCATAGATCGCGAGCCCTGCAGAGAGCAGAACGCCAAACAGCAGAAAATAGGCGTAATGGTTGCCGTTGGAGAAGATCGCACAGAGATAATACGGATCCTGCGTAATATGAAAGGCATCCACCCTTATAACACCTGCGCGGTCCAGCAGCGCGGTCACAGCGAGTACGGAGCTGCCCGAAAGCAGGATGCGGTAAAGCCATTTCTTCACCTTTTCGCTGGAGACTGCCATGCCGCAGGTGAAGTAGAGCAGTCCGTAGGAGATGAATGTCCAGACTGCCTCGCCGCGGTATTCGTCGCCGATGCGTGCTTCCCGCGTGAAACCGTTGACTGCGGTGGAGAGCAGCAGCCAGGCTGAAAATGCCAGAAACCAGAACAGCGTGTGCCGGTCGGCGGCGATCGTTTTCAGCGGGTGATTTTCGGAATGCTGCTTGCCGACCACGCAAATCAGTGCTGCAACAGCAAAAACCGGCATCAGCTTCCGCACGGTGTCCAGTGACATGATGTATGTCCACATCGGATCGGCTGTGATGCATGCCAGCGCGATCAGCGGCATCAGAAACAGCAGGAACAGCGGAACTGCCGCAAAGGTACTGATGCCCTGCCATGTCATTGCATCCCAGAGCTCCGAAAAGCTCTTGATATTGTGGATTCGTTTCAGAAATCGGATCATAGCGTGCCTCCGTTCATAGCATATGTTCTATTATATCACAGCAGCCTGCAAAAGTCAACAAAAAGGGGAGCCATGCGGTATGGCTCCCGGTTTCTGTTATGCGGTGACGATGCTGTTTGCTTCGTGCAGATTGAGGTAGTCGACAGCTTCCTCGCGCATTTTATACTTGAGGATCTTGCCGGCTGCATTCATCGGGAATGAATCCACAAAACGCACGTAGCGCGGGACTTTGGTCTTGTCCATGTGGCTGCGGACATATTCCTTGATATCGTCCTCTGTGACGGCTGCGCCCTCGTGGAGAATGACGCATGCCATTGCCTCTTCGCCGTACTGTTTATCCGGCACGCCGATGACCTGCATATCCTGTACATCCGGATGCGTGTAGATGAAGTCCTCGATCTCCTTCGGATAGAGGTTTTCACC
>JAFZPL010000083.1 GCA_017550355.1 Oscillospiraceae bacterium
GATTTGGTCAGATATATTGAACTCGGAAAATATCCGCCTGTGGTTTATTGCGAAAAAAAGTATGAGGGCATTTGCTGTATGCTGAAGGCCGTCAAAGAGAATACGGTGTTTCTTGATTATGACGATACATATGACGACAGTCAATCAGAGGGCGGGTTCCGGGCGCATTTCAAATTCGCTTCATTTGATAACATGGTCGCTGCGATTGAACGGTTTACACACAAACGCATCTGTGAACTGACGATGAATCCGTATTGCTATGATTTATTCGACTGTATCAAACCGCAGTGGGATGCTTTCAAACGGGATTTATATAACGGAAAGATCCCTATGATGGATGGCTATGATGATTTCTGGATTGGTGACCTTTACTGGGACGGGCTGTATCAGAGAAAATTCAAGCCGGATGCAGATACCGATGAAATATTGGAATGGATCCGTCAGCGGCAGAATGATGACTGATCCCGGCACACAAAAAACAGATTGCCCCGAAGCACCTTAAAACGCTTCGGGGCTTTTTCAGCGTGATTCGCGGTTCATCCGCACCAGCTCTGCCGCATCCTCTACGGTCACGGCGCCGTCATAAAACCCGCGCGTGATGCGGGAAACCGCCGTTGTATAGAACGCATTCTCCGAGAAAAAGCGCCGCGGAATATCCGCCGAGATCAGCGCTCCCCGCGAAAGGAATCCGCAGCGGTCGGCATGACAGGCGGCAAATTCCAGATCATGCGTCACAGTCAGCACCGTCACGCCCTGCGCGGTCAGCCCGTGCAGCACATCCGCAAGCCGCAGCTTTGCCGCCGCATCCAGCCCCTTTGTCGGCTCATCGAGCAGCAGCAGCCGCGGTTCGGCAAGCATGACCTTTGCAAGCGCAGCGATCTGCTGTTCTCCGCCGCTCAGATCGTAGGGATGCTGCGGCAGAAGCGGTTCCAGATCAAACGGGAAATCCCGCAGCAGTTCCGCGTAATCCTTCCGCACCTCTGCCAGTTCTTCGCGGACAGTATTGCAGAGGAACACCGTCTGCACATCCTGCGGCAGCAGCACGGCGCATTTCTGATGCAGCGAGCGGTTTTTGTAGGATTCTATGCGCTTTCCGAAGATGGAAATCTTCCCCGCATACGCCTTCCGGACACCGGCAAGCACACTCAGCACTGTCGATTTTCCCGCGCCGTTTCCGCCGAGCAGGCAGTAGAGCTCTCCCTCCGAAACCGTCAGCGAGAGATCCCGCAGCACATCCTGCGCCTGCTTCTGATAGCGGAAGAACACGCCGCCCATTTCGACGGCATACGGACGCTTCGGCGGTGCAGCGGGTTCGGGCAGCGCACGGATCCTGTTCGGCAGTTCCGGCATGAGATCCCGCCGTGCTTCACAGACCGACAGCGGGCAGCGGCATGTGCCGTTCACAGCCCGGTGCAGACGCACCGCCGCCGGCATCCCGCCCATCACGGGGCTGTCCCCGTGCAGATTTTGCAGCACACTGCGCGGCTCGCCGTCCGCATCCAGCGTACCGCGCCCCATAACGAGCAAACGGTTCGCCAGCGGAATCACCTCCTCCAGCCGGTGCTCCACCAGAAGGATCGTCACGGACAGATCCTGATTCAGCCGCCGCAGCGTCGTGAGGAAATCCGAAGCCGCAATCGGATCGAGCTGCGCGGTCGGTTCATCCAGCAGCAGCAGCTTCGGCTGCATGACCATGACCGACGCAAGATTCAACAGCTGCTTCTGCCCGCCGGAGAGCAGCGCGGGATCGCGGTCCAGCAGCGTCTCCATGCCAAAATAGGACGCGATCTCTGCGATTCTGCGGTGCATGATGTCGATGGGCATGCCCATATTTTCGAGCCCGAATGCCAGCTCGTGCCAGACGCGGTCGGTGACGATCTGCTGTTCGGGATGCTGCATCACAAAGCCTATCTCCGACGCCGAAACCTTCGGATCGAGTGCATCCAGCGGCGTTTCCTGATAGCAGATCTCGCCGTTCATTTCACAGAGCGGGCGGAGTTCCCGCTTGCACATCTGCAGCAAGGTCGATTTTCCGCAGCCGGTCTCACCGCAGAGCACGGCAAAATCGCCTGCTTCCAGTTCAAATCCGATCTCCCGCAGAACCGGCTGCTTTGCCTCCGGAAACGTCACACTGAGATTTCGCACGGATAAAATCGCCATCACATCACCACCCTGCTTCTGTATTTTTCGCGGCATTCATGGATCAGCGGCAAGACAGCAATCACCGCAAATGGGATCAGCAGCGCAAAATACCGCAGATCCATCGCCGGCGGTTCACATACCGGATAAAACTGCCATTCCCCTGCCCCGCTCACCATTCCGGCAATGACCGCCGCGCCGAGTCCGGTCACAGCCGCCAGAAAGAGCAGATCGGCGGTGTGCCAGCGGAAATAGGTGCAGCTGGTGCGCTTTCCGATGCCGTAGCCCCGCGCCGCCATGCTGTTTGCGGTGACGATGCCGTTTTCAAGCGCCCATGTCAAGAGAATGGAGAACACGCGCAGCCGCCCGCGGATATCGTCGATCAGGTGATCCTCACGGTAAAGCCCGAGCCCCTTCTGCGCAGTCTGGATCCGCTGCGCCTGCTGCCGGAACAGCGTCAGATTCCGCACTGCCATCGTGAAAACGAGTGCCAGCTTCGGCGACAGAAACCGGAACAGATAGAAGAGCTTCTCGCTGGTCATCAAATCGGAGAAAATGCGGAACCAGTAAAGCACAGCCGCCAGCCGCACACCGGTCATCGCGCCGAAAAAGAGTGCTTCTGCGGTGATTGCGCGGTCATTGATGAGGAAGAGCACCGTCGTACCGTGCTGATTCCAGAGCGGATTGAGCAGCGCGAACAGCGTCGGCATCCCGATCGCACCGATATGGAATGCGCGGTTCCGGCTGCCGTTCAGCGCCAGATAAAACACCAGCGCACCAATGAACGAAACCGTCAGCAGAATCGGTTCTGTGCAGAAAATCGTGATGCAGACGGTCATCAGCAGATGCACCGCCGCCGCCGCCGGATTCATCGCATCAAAGCTGCGCATCGTGTTCCTCCTTTCTCATTTCTCATTCAATTTACAGTGTAACTGTGTATGCCCAGACGATCACATCCCCGTCATGCAGAGAAAACGCACCCGCACCGACAGAAGGACGTTCGCCGTTCACAGTGTATGTCCAGCCGGACAGGTCGCCGAAATCGAATTCATAGAGCGACGCGATCCCCCGCACATATGCGTTGTCGATCACATCACCGGACACGCCGTCCACCTCGATCTGCAAGCCGTAGGTTTTCACGGCGTCATAGAGCACATCGAGCGCGGTGTCGCCCTCATCCAGCACAAATTCCGTTTCCGGCAGGATGATGCCGTCCGCAGGATATTTCTCCGCGCCGTCCATTCCGAGGATCACGTCGCACCGGATCGCCATGCTGACCGCGCCCGCGCTGCCCGCCTTCTCCGGCGCCTGATAATACTGTTCCGGCGATTCGATCTTGATGATCCATGCGAGCGCAGCCGCACCGCCGCAGAAGCACAGCAGCGTGAGATAGGTTTTCGGGGAGCGTTTACCGCGGATCAGACAAACCGCCGAAATGCAGACGAACACTGCTCCCGCACCGACCGTCACCGGAATGCGGTACGGATATTTTTCGCCGTTCTGCGGCGTGATCTGCGTTTCTGCGGTCTGTACCGCTGCGGAGGATGTCTGCGCAGCCGCGGAAAATGCCGTTGTGATATCGGATATCCCTGCTGTCTCCGCCGCAGTTTCAGGCGGCTTTGCATCTGTCAGGATTTCAGAAGAAACGGCAGTTTCCGCTGTTGATCCCGTTTCCTTCACGGAGATTGCTGCCGTCTGCAGCGATGCGGTCTGTGCATCGGTCTGCGTACCGGATGTCAGCACAGTCTGTGCTGCGGAGGTTGCCGCCGCCGTGACCGTGTTCTGTTCTGTGGATGTTGTTGCCGCAGAGGTTGTCGTTTCCGATGTGACCGCCGGAATCTCCAGCGCCGGCGGATTCCCGCGGTACAGATAACACGGGCGGCCGCATCTGAGCGCCGTCAGCGCAAGAAACACCTGCACCGCCGCCGTGTCGTTTGCCTCACCGCCGAGCGTATGCGAAAAATGCCCGTTTCCGAGCGAAAACTGCATGATGCCGTCCAGCAGCGTTCCCGATTTGATAAACCGCGGATCACTGAGCGGCGAAATCCCAAGCGAATTGAGCGCAAGTATGACCTGCGCCGTGCTTTCGGGATTCTCCGCGCCGTAGCTGGAAAACGCGCCCGTGTCCAGCTGCTTTTTCGACAGAAACTGTACGGCATTCTCCGCCTTTGCGGCAACTGTTTTTTCGTTCCGGTACGGCGCGATCGCCTGCAAGACCATCGCGGTCACGTCCGGATCACCGTACTGCCCCGTGACCGCCCATCCGCCGTCCGGCAGCTGCTGTTCAAGGAGCGCAGACACCGCCTCATAGGCTGAAACATCACATGTCACGCCGTTATTGAGCAGATGCAGCCCGAACACCCAGCTCATGATGCCCTGCTTGCCGATGCTCCCCTGCAAGATCTCCGCGCAGATATCCGGAACGCCGTCCCCGCAGGCGATCACCGTCAGCGCGGAGCGTTCGCGGCTGGTCGCTGAGGAATGAGAATGCGCCTTGATTTCGGCAGCAAGCGCTTCTGCATAGCCGTCCAGCGCATACCCGCCCAGATTTGCAAGCGCAAGCATATACCAGTCATTTGCACCCTTCGCGGGCGCTGCAGTCATCTCCGCGATCCACCGTTCCGCATCGCCGCCGCTCAGATCCGCCAGAATTTCGGCTGCGGCAGCGTCCGGATCCGCTTCCGCAGAGACCGTAAACGGCAAAAGCAGCCGGATGCCGCACAGGAACATGCCCAGTGCGGCGAATCCGGCTGCCAGCTGACAGAATTGCTTATGCATCGCGGCGCTTGCGCAGAACGATCGCCGCTGCGAGTGCGGTCAGTCCGGTGATCGCAATGCCGGTCACAGTACGGTCGCCCGTGTCCGGTCCGGTCGTCTTGGTGTCTGCGGCTTTCGTCGTGGTTGTGGTTTTCGCGGTCGTGTTTGTCACAGAATTAGAGGAGGTGCCCGCAGACTTGGTCGTGATTTTCTCTGCCTCTTTCACGATCTTGAGCTGTGCGGCAGGCGGCACGAGCGTCTGCGAATCGGAGGAAGCGCTCAGAATATAGGTGCCTTCCTCTGCGTCCGGCAGCACGAACTGACCTTTTTCATCGGTCACAATCTTGGTCTTCTTGCCGTCCAGCAGGATCGCTGCGTCCTTGACCGGCACAGCGACCGGTTTGAAATTCTCGTCGAAGGTCACGCCGTTGAGCTGATAGACCTCCTTGTCCTCATTGACCACAGAGAAGAAGGTGTACTGATCGCTGAACTTGTTCAGATCCTTGTAGGAGAATGCGACGAGATAATCGTCCGCCTTGACCGGATCGCTCAGACCGTTCGCCGGGATATCGTTGACATAATAGCCGTATCCGTAGCAGCCGTTTGCAACGCCCCAGAGCTTCACGACGGATTCGCCGTACTGCGTCGGTTCCGTTGCAAAGCCGTCTTTGCCGTCATAGAATTCCTTGTGTGCAGCATAGAGTGCATCATAGATGGTGATTTCGCAGTCGCTGTTGATATCCTCCACCTTGAGCTCCTTGCGGGTAACGACCAGTTCGCCTTCGCTGCTGATGGTCACAGTCATATTGATCGCATCGGGCTCTTCTGAAATGTTTGCAACCGGCGGCACAAGGATCTTATCGTCCATGACTGCGCTGATCTGATGGATGCCGGACTTCGGCAGCTTGAACGCCGCCTTGCCGTTTTCATCGGTCACAGCATCGATCTTCTCGCCGTCCACAGTGATGGAAGCGCCCGCGACCGGACCGGCGACCGGCTGGAAATTCGCGTCAAAGCTCACGCCCTTGAGCGTCAGCGTATAGGTATCACCGGCTTTTCCGCCAAGCCCTTTTGTGTCGAAATAGGTGTACATATCGCTGCAGTGTTCAGCATCCTTATAGGAGAATGCGTAGAGCGTATCATCATTCTTGATTTCCGTGGTCAGGCCGGTCATCACCATTTCATTATTAAGATAATAACCGTAATTGTAGCCCTGTTCCACGCCCCAGAGCTTAACAATGGACGGACCGTACTGCGTTTCCTCGGTCTTATAGCCGTCCAGCTTGTCCTTATAGAATTCCTTGTGTGCCAGCATCAGCGCATCGTTGATCGTGATCAGATCGTCTTTGTCCATGTCATAGACAGCGAGGCTCTTGTTTGCAACGGCGAGCTCGCCCTTTGAGCTGACGGAGAGCAGGATCTCGACCTTTTTTCCGGATTCTTCGCTTCCCGTCGTGAGCACACTCTCCGAACCGGTTGTTTCGGCATCTGTTGTTTTCTCATCAACGGTGGTTTCCGCTGCTGTCGTTTCCGCGGCAGTTTCCGTGGTGACGGCGGGCTCTGTCTCATCCGCGCTTACGCTGCATACACCTGCGCAGAGCATCGCGCAGACAGCAATCATTCCGAACAGTTTTTTCATGATTCATCTTCTCCTTACTGCTTTGATCCGTGTATCCGTGTTCTGTGAGATGCTGCCGCAAAAAGCGCTTTCCCGCAAAACGCAGGAAAGCGCAGCAAGCACCTCCGTCGGGACAGGATCCCGGACAGAGAACCGGCTGCACCTTTCAATTGCCCAAAAGTGCGTGAACCGTGCATACAGGCGGGCATTCCGACTATACGGCAGTGGCTGCTGCGACGGACTTTCACCGTGCTTCCCCCTTGTACTGTACACATTATTCAGTATGCTTATTATATCACGGTTCGGAACCGCTGTCAATAGGTTCTTCAAAATAGCTGTGATATTGAATACGGTAGGCGCTTTTCGGAAACAGATAATTATAGTAATCGACGAAATAATCATCGGTCATTGCGGCGATGAAATCCACGGTCAGCTGATCGGGATCCGTGTCCGCATACGGGACATCCGTCGGGTACCATTTCTGCTTCTCCATGACAGGCAGGATATGGTGCCGATAGAGGCAGGAATCCTTGGTATGCGCCGCCGCATCCGCACGGATCCGCTCATAGAGCTGTTCCATCATCGGCACGATGCTGCTCTGCACCTGCTGCTGCACGGATTCGCGAAGATAGATCTGCTCGTAGTTTTCCTTTTTGAGCGTTTTGAGCGCCTCAAAATGGGCATCATCGAGCCGGAGATAGGGCTTGCCGTAGCTCTCCTGAATGAGATTGACCTCCAGATTGTTGATGACCTCCGCGTTTGCGCGTCCGACAACGGTCTGCGAGAAAATATCCTCCGAGGGAATGAGCTTTGCGCGGATCGCGTCCTGCCGGTCCTTACCAAGATAAGCCAGCATATCACAGATCCGGACAAGGCAGCCCTCCAGCGTCATGGGAATCAGCTTTTTGTCGCCGTTTTCGTCGAGGGTGCATTCCTCCGTTCGCTGATCGAACGCCGCAAAGCCGGAAAGCGGACGGGGCGTATATTCCGCAAGCGGCAATTCTCCGTTGTGGCAGAGGATGCCGTCGAGCGTCTGCATCGAGATATTATAGGGGATCATCGCATCCAGCACGCGGACGCTGTGGAGATTGTGCCGGAAACAGCGTCCGGTGCGGGCATGAAAGAGCGCATGCAGCGCACGTTCACCGGCATGACCGAACGGGGTATGCCCCATGTCATGCCCGATGGCGATCGCTTCAATGAGATCGGCATTGAGTCCCAGCACCGCACCGATATTCCGTGCAATGCGGGAGACAAGCTGCACATGAAGCGCCCGCCGCGAAAGATCGTCGTTCCGGTAGAACGAAAAGACCTGCGTCTTGTCGGCATAGCGGCTGTAAAACAGGCTGTTCAGGATCTTGTCCGCATCCTTGGAAAAGGGCATGCGGTAGATCTTCGGCTGATCGCTCTGCCGTTCCTCGCGGCGGATCACGGAGCTGTCGTCCGTGCGGTAGGGATTCACCCATCCCGCTTTCCGGTCGGCAAGGATCCGTGCCTGCAGTTCCTGCGGTAAATCGTCATAATGCGCCATAAATCTGCTCCTTATGTGTGCGGATCAGTGATCGAGATAGTCGCGTACCTTCTTGCTGCGGCTCGGATGACGGAGCTTGCGGAGCGCCTTGGCTTCGATCTGGCGGATGCGTTCTCTGGTGACATTGAACGCCTTGCCGACATCTTCCAGCGTCTTCTGCTGCTCGTTGTCGAGGCCGTAGCGCATCCGCAGCACATCTGCTTCGCGCTGTGTCAGCGTCGCGAGCACCTCGTTGAGCTGTTCCTTCAGCATGGTGTTGTTTGCGGCATCGTTCGGAGACTGTGCGTGATCGTCCTGGATGAAGTCGCCCAGATGGGAATCCTCCTCCTCGCCGATCGGCGTTTCCAGCGAAACGGGATCCTGCGAGATGCGGATGACCTCGCGTACTCTTTCAGCCGGCATACCGAGGAAATCAGCGATCTCGTCCTCGGTCGGCTCCTTGCCGTTGATGTGCAGAAGCTGGCTCTGTGCCTTCTTCACGCGGGTGATATTTTCCACCATATGTACGGGGATGCGGATGGTTCTTGCCTGATCCGCAATGGCTCTGGTGATCGACTGGCGGATCCACCACGTCGCATAGGTGGAGAACTTGTAGCCCTTGGTGTAATCGAACTTGTCAACCGCCTTGAGCAGTCCCATATTGCCCTCCTGGATGAGGTCGAGGAACTGCATGCCGCGTCCGACATACTTCTTGGCGATGGAGACCACCAGACGGAGGTTCGCCTCGGAAAGACGGTTCTTCGCCGCCTGATCGTTGGGATTCTCGGCAAGGCGTCTTGCCAGCTCAACCTCCTCTTCGTTGGTCAGCAGCGGGACTCTGCCGATATCCTTGAGATAGATCTTGACGGGATCGTCCGAATTCTGGCTGCCGTTCTCTGCCATCGCGTCCTCTTCGGCAAAGCGCGTTTCCAGATCGTCGTCGGTGAAGTCATCATCGTCCGAGAACTCCATGTTGAGATCGTGGCAGCGGTCATAGAAGCTGTTGATATCCTCGTCGTTGAAATCCATTTCCTGAAATGCAGCATCCAGTTCATTCTGCTGCAGCTTTCCTGCCGATCTGATGCGGTCAACGAGCGCATCGACCTTGGAGACCTGATTTTCAGCGTTATCAGCGAGCATCATGTGAACTCCTCCTTCCCTCGGTTTCAGTCAATATATCCCTGCAGCTTCTTGCTGCGGCTGTAGTGCTTGAGCTTGCGGAGTGCTTTGGCTTCGATCTGGCGGATACGTTCTCTGGTCACGCCGAGTGCCTTTCCGACATCCTCCAGCGTCTGCTGCTTGCCGTTCTCCAGACCGTAGCGCATGCGCATGACCTTTGCTTCGCGGTCTGTGAGCGTGGAAAGCACCTCGTCGAGCTGCTCCTTGAGCATGGCATTGGATGCGGCATCGTCCGGAGAGGGCGCCTGATCGTCAGGGATGAAGTCGCCGAGGTGGGAATCCTCCTCCTCACCGACCGGCGTCTCGAGCGAGACGGGATCCTGTGCGATGCGCATGATCTCCAGCACCTTTTCAAGCGGCATTTCCAGCTTGAGTGCGATATCCTCCGGGCTTGCCTCCTGTCCGGTCTCGTGAAGGATCTGCGAGGAGATCTTCTTCACCTTGGTGATGCTTTCCACCATATGCACCGGAATACGGATCGTTCTTGCCTGATCCGCCAGCGCTCTGGTGATCGCCTGCCGGATCCACCATGTCGCGTAGGTGGAGAATTTGTAGCCCTTGGTGTAGTCGAATTTGTCGACCGCCTTGAGCAGTCCCATGTTGCCCTCCTGGATGAGGTCGAGGAACTGCATGCCGCGTCCGACATATTTCTTTGCGATGGAGACCACCAGACGGAGGTTTGCCTCCGCAAGACGGATCCGCGCACGTTCGTCATGAGGATTGTCTGCGAGTGTTTTGGCGAGCTCGACTTCTTCATCGGAGGTCAGCAGCGGCACCTTGCCGATATCCTTCAGGTAGATCTTCACGGAATCGTCGTTGGAGACCTCATCGCTGGATGCAACGGCGCTTTCGGCGAAATCATCGACAGATGCATCGTCCTCGACCAGCTCGATCTGCATGGCAGAGCAGCGGTCCATGATCTGATCAAGCTCCACAGCCATGGTGTCTGCGGCTTCCTGCAGTTCCAGAATGGACAGCTTGCCGGTCGACTTTGCCTTTTCGAGAAGTTGTTCGAGTCTCTTTTCTTCTTCAGCCATTGGTAACGTCCTCCTATATACTATATCACTCTATCGGAACAGGAAAAATCCTGTGTGTCGGCTTATTGTTTGCTGAACAGTGCGCGGAATGCGTCATCGTCCATTTCTCCGACCTGCTGACCGGAGAGCACCGGATGCAGCAGCTTCCGGATGCATTCCTCCGCTTCGGCGCCGGATATACTCACGCCGTCGAAATGGTTCTGGATCTGCATAAGATAACCGCGCTCCTGTGCCGAGAATTCCTCGCTGTCAAAGAGCGACGGCGAATAGCTTGCACCCTGCCGCACACACGCACTGTAATACACATAAATGCGGCGATTCAGTTCATTGACGAAATGCTCCGGCCGGATCTCCTGCGCGATTCGTTCAAGCGTTTCGGGTTCACAGAACAGATACCAGAGCAGCGTTTCCTCTGCGCCGAACCTTGCAGCAGCGTTCCCGTTTGCGGACGTATACCGCGCTGCCTGCCGGAGACCTGCGGAATTCATCAGCTCGCGGCGGTTGTCACGCTCCGCAGTCCGCTGTTTCCTGCGGATCGCGGCGTCCACTTCGCCCTCCAGCGTATGCACGTCGATCTGATACTCCTTTGCAAGGCGCGAGAGATACACGGCGCGGTCAAGCCGGTTCGTGATGCCTGCAAGCACTTGCACGGCGCGGTGCAGCGCGGTGACAGCACCGCCCTCCTCCTGCACGTCCAGCCCGTTCTTGCAGCGGTTCAGCTCAAAGCTCACGGCATCGACCGACTGATCCAGCATGAGCCGGAACCGGTCTGCGCCGAATTTCTTGATATATTCGTCCGGATCCTTTGCGCCCTCGATCCGCAGGATGCGCGGCTGGATGCCGACCTCTCTGAGCAGATTGATCGCCTTGAGCGCGGCATTCTGTCCGGCGGCATCGGAATCGTAGGAGATGATGACCTCCTCCGCATACTGCCGCATAAGCCGGCACTGATCTGGCGTGAGCGCCGTACCGAGCGAAGCGACTGCATTGGAAAAACCCGCCTGATTGAGCGCGATCACATCCATATAGCCCTCCGCGAGGATCAGACGCTTTTCACCGGATTTCCGCGCAAAATGCATCGAAAAGAGGTTTTTGCCCTTTTTGAACGCGGGCGTATCGGATGAATTGAGATATTTCGGGATCTTGTCATCCTTCAGGATGGTTCGTCCGCCGAAAGCGATGATGCTCCCCCGCAAATCAAAGATCGGGAAGATCACGCGGTCGCGGAATTTGTCATAAAGCCGCTGGCTTTTCTTTGACCAGTCACAGAGATTCGCGGCAACGAGCTCCTGCGGCGTGAAGCCCTCCTCCTGCATCGCTTCGGCAAGCTCGTCCCATTCGGAATTTGCAAAGCCGAGCCCGTATTTCTTGATCGTTTCGGGCTTGAGCGCACGTTCCGCAAGATAGGTGAGCCCGCGTTTGTCGTCGCCGAGCAATTGCTTATAGTAAAAGCGGGCGGCGGCGCGGTTCAGCTCCAGGATGCGGTCGCGGAGATTCGTGAGCGCGGGATCTTCGCCCGCTGTCTCCGGAATTTTCAGTCCGGCGCGGTCGGCAAGAATCCGCACGGCGTCCATGAAGCCGACATTTTCGGCTTCCTGAATAAAGGTGATGACGCTGCCGCCGCGGTGACAGCCGAAGCAGTAAAAATGCGGCGAGGCGTCATGTGCATACACCACAAACGACGGTGTTTTCTCGGAATGGAACGGACAGCAGGCTTTCAGCAGAGAACCGGCACGGGAGAGCTTCACATAGCTGCCGACAACATCTTCAATCGGGTTTGCACGCCGCAGCGTATCCAGAAAATCATCCGGCAGTCTCGCCATAGGTGCTGTTCCTCCTTTCGAGGTGATAATTCGTCTATCATATTATCGCATATCGTTGTTATGGGAATATGACAGAACAGAATCGGAAACATGAAAGATTCCGCATTCCATTATGCATTATACATTATGAATTATACATTATTGCATGTCCCATGAGCGCGGCACGAACAGATGCTGATACATCTGGATTGCATAATCATCGCTCATGCCCGCGATGTAGTCGCAGACGGCGCGTTCCGGGGAGAAGCGTTCCAGAATGGCACGGTATTCCTCTGGCATCTGCTCCGGATGCGCCTGAAAATAGCCGTACTGCCGCTTGACCAGTGCTTTCGCCTTGGAATCCTCGGATTTTGCGGCGGAATTGTGGTAGACACGATCCATGAGAAATGCGTGCAGGGCATCATGGGCGGCGCGGATCTCCGGCATCATGTCCATGGATTCCGTGCCGTGCTCGATCACCGATGTCAACATAGTGGTGAGCCGGGCAGACTTGGAATGACCGAGGACATCGGTGCATTCGGCGGGGAGCATATCCTCAGAGAGGATTCCGCCGCGGATGGCGTCGTCGATATCATGATTGATGTACGCAATGCGGTCTGCAAGGCGGACGACATTTCCCTCCAGCGTGTCAGCAACGCGGTTTGTATGGCAGAGAATGCCGTTGCGCACCTGCCGCGTGAGGTTCAGTCCTTTGCCGTTTTTCTCGATGTATTCCACCACGCGCACGCTCTGCTCATAATGGCGGAAGCCGTAGGGGCAGACATCGTTCAGCGCGGCTTCTCCTGCATGTCCGAACGGGGAATGCCCAAGATCATGTGCCAGCGCGATGGCTTCGGTAAGGTCTTCGTTCAGGCGCAGCGCCCGCGCGATCGTCCGTGCGATCTGCGAGACCTCCAGCGTATGCGTCAGACGGGTGCGGTAATGATCACCGACCGGAGACAAAAAAACCTGCGTTTTTCGCTTCAGCCGCCGGAACGCCGTACAATGCAGAATGCGGTCGCGGTCACGCTGGAACGCAGTACGCAGAGGACAGGGCGGTTCTTCACGGTCGCGGATTGCCGATGCGGAACGGCAGGCGCGGTCGGAGAGAATCTGTTCTTCAAAAAGCTCCGTTTGCTCGCGTGCAGTCAATGTGGATCACCCCGTTCATGAATGAAGTTAGGAGTTAGGAATGAGGAAAGAGGAATGTTTCCTCTCGCGTTATTGATTATCTGCAATTTTACGTCTTCTAATACTTATATACACCATAAGACCGCAAAAATCCTCTTTTGCGGGAAGCCCCCGCCGGCATTTTCGCGTTCAAGGTCTGTATCAGCAGAACGATTTCCTCTCGCGTTATTGATTATCTGCAAATTTACGCCTTCTAATACTTATATACACCATAAGACCGCAAAAATCCTCTTTTTGCGAGCAATATTTTTCAAGATTGTATGAATGCACACCAAGTTGATCATTTACGCCACTATATTTGTACATAATGAATATTCCGCGTATCCCGTTTGACCGGTCTACGCGGAATCTTTTCGTATTCTGATTCGCCGCAAAGCAGCGCACCGCAATTCCTCACTCCTAAATTCTAACTCCTCACTTGAAGACTTACACGCCGAGCGCGTCAAGACCGACGTAAGAGATGATGCACATGATGACCGTCGCGAGGAGCAGTCCGAGGAAGATCGCGGGGACGGATTTTTTCCGGCTGACATGCAGGAGCGCCGCAATCAGCGAGCCTGTCCATGCGCCGGTGCCGGGCAGCGGGATGCCGACGAACAATAAAATGCCGAGAAATTCATATTTTCGTATCTTCTGCGATTTTTCGCCCAATGCCCGCGCTTTGAGCCAGAGCGCCAGCTTGCTGATCCAGCCGACCTTGCATTTTTCCATCCAGATCAGGATCTTCTCAATAAACAGCAGAATGAACGGAATCGGCAGGATATTGCCGAGGAGACATATACCGATCGCCGACCACATCGGGATCGCAAGAAGCTTTGCGGCAAGCAGTCCGCCGCGGAGCTCCAGAATCGGGATCATCGAAATAATAAATACGATCAGCATGGGCGGCAGTCCGCCGAGCATATCTATCAGCTTGCCGGCAAGCGATCCGGAGCCCTCTGCTGCCGTCTCCGCTGCCATCATCATCATTATCATAGTCAAAACTCCTTTCAGTGACTGCTCTATTATCGCATATTTTCCGGAAATTTGCAAGCCCTGCCGCAAAAAACGCTTTTTTGCACAATTTTTCCCGTGTGCTCCCGCAAAACCGTGGATTTTCCCCATTTTTTGCAGACAGCTTGCAGTTCAAATCGGATGCTTGCATAAAAATGATAGAGAGCCCTTTTCTTTTGCGCGTAAATATGTTACAATATAAGGACACCATATAAATGTGATAAACCATCACAGGAAGGAGAATGATATGGGATTTGTAGTGGAAGACTTGTGGAAGAAATACGGCGAAAAAACCGTCGTTGACCACATCAGCTTCAAAATGGATGAGCCGGGCGTGTACGCGCTGCTCGGTACGAACGGCGCAGGAAAAACCACGTCCATCCGCATGATTCTCGGCATGCTGATGAAGGACGGCGGCAAGGTGCTCTGGAACGGCGCACCGCTCTCGCTTGCAAACTGCAACATCGGCTACCTGCCGGAGGAGCGCGGTCTCTATCCGAAGAATACGCTGATGGATCAGCTGCTCTATTTCGCATCGCTGCGCGGCGTGTCCCGTTCCGAAGCGAAAAAGCGTATTGATTACTGGGGCCAGCGTCTCGAAGCGACGGAGTACCTCTACCCGCCGAAAGGCGCCCGCGGCAAGGCTGCACTGCCGAAAAAGGCAGATCAGCTCTCCAAGGGCAACCAGCAAAAAATCCAGCTGATGCTTTCGCTGCTCTCCGATCCGGAGCTCCTCATCCTGGATGAGCCGCTGTCCGGTCTGGATCCTGTGAATGCGGATATCTTCAAGAGCATCATCCACGAGGAGATTGACAAGGGCAAGTACCTCATCATGTCCAGCCACCAGATGGCGACGATCGAGGAATTCTGCACCGATCTGACGATCCTGAACCGCAGCAAGCCCGTTCTGCAGGGCAATCTTGCCGAGATCAAGAAGAGCTACGGCAGAATCAACCTGTTTGTCAAGTCGGAACAGGAAATCCGCCCGATCATCGAAGAATCCGGCGTGAAGATCGTTTCTTCGGTCGGCTTCTCCTATCAGTGCAAGGTCACGGGCGAAGCGCAGGCAAACGAACTGCTCAAGAAGCTGGTCGCGCAGAATATCCTGCTGATCGCATTTGAACTGCGCGAACCGAGCCTGCATGAGATCTTTGTGGAAAAGGTGGGCGAGGCGCATGAAGAATCATAATCTGCGCGGCGTCGGCACCGTTTTCCGCTACACGATGCAGCAGCACTACAAGACCAGATCGGTCATGGTGTTCCTGATCATCCTGTTTGCGCTGTCGCTGACGGTGTTCCCGCTGCTCTCGCGCTCCTCAGACACGGGCAAGGAAGTGACTGAGACCGCAATCACCAAGCTCTATATCCAAAATGATCTCGAATTCCCGATCAATTGGGAAGCAATCCACAACGATTCCCGCTACGCAAAGCTGGATATTGCACTTTCAACCACAGTCCTCAACAAAGACGATCTCAAAGAACTGCTCAACAAGGAGCAAACCTCTGCTGCCGCAATAGTGCATACGGACGCTTCGAAGGGCGGCTTCGAGATCACCGGCTACTACGGCGAAAATGGCAAGATCACCACGGAGGATATGGCAACACTGAACCGCGTCCTGCGCGATGTGCTGCACGAAGCTATCCTCAGCTCGCTCAATGTCTCCCCGGAACAGGAAGCCACCGTCAACAGCACCGCTGTCTCGCAGGTGCAGCTGGCAGAGGAATTCCGCAGCAACAAGGAGATCATCAGCACGGACACGCACATGGTCGTCAGTATGTTCTATTCCTACGCGATCATGCTGCTGAGCACCCTCGCAATGAGCTACATCTTCCAGCTCTGCATTGAGGAAAAGACCTCGAAGCTGGTGGAATCGCTGCTTGTGAGCGTCAAGCCGATGGCGCTGCTCGTCGGAAAGATCGCGGCAGTCACCTGTTTCCTCTTCATCGGTCTCGGTCTGATCGGCGTCGGTCTCTTTATCTCGTATCAGATTGCCAAGAATATCAATCCCGATGCGGCGGCAGCCAGCCTCGCCAAGGTCAGCGGCTTCTTCCACGTTGAACTTGGCTCGGTCAATCTGGGCATCGGCAACATCCTGCTGCTGCTCGTCAGCATCCTGATCGCATATTCAATCTCCGCATCGTTCAGCGGCATCGTCGGATCCTGCTGTTCCAAGACGGAGGATCTCCAGCACGCTTCTGTCGCTGTTGTGCTCTTCCTAATGATCGGCTATATGACCGCAACGATGGCGCCGGCATTTGAGAGCGACGGTACAAATGCGTTTCTCTCGATCTTCCCTCTGACATCCATGTATGTGGCACTGCCGAACTACCTCTGCGGCAAGATCAGCGCGATCGTTCTGATCATCGGCATGGCAGTCCAGCTGCTGACCGCATTCTTCCTCGCACGGCTCGCAGGCTCCGTCTACAGCATGATGCTGCTTTACCGCGGCGGATTCCCGAAGCCGAAGCAGCTCTTCCGGATGCTCCGCGAAAACCGCGCATCCGCAAAGGCAGCTGCCGGAAAGGAGGCAAACCATGAAGCGTAATCCTTTATCCGGCGCCGGCAAGGTCTATGGCTTCACGCTAAAGCAGATGATCTCCGCAAAGGGATGGATCATTTCGACCATCCTGATCGGCGCATTGCTGCTGATCGGCATTCCGCTGCTCTTATGGGGCATCTCCGCTGCATCCACCGAGAAGGAAGAAGACGATTCCGAGAAGGCGAATATCAAAACCGTCCTCGTCGTTGACGAGACAGAGGGCGAAGCAGATTACAGCATGCTCTCGCAGTTCGTCGATCCTTCCTCCAAACACGGAAAGCTCACCTACACGGCATCCTCTGACAGTGCAGAGGCTGCCCTCGACAAGATCAAAGGCTCCAACGACACCGTCCTGCTCCGCGTCACCAAGCCGGATGCCCATTATCTGGTCACCGTGGTCGTCGGAGAAGAATCCGAAATCTCCCGTTCCAAGGCAAGCAGCTTTGCAAGCTTCGTCCAGAGCAGTTTCTCTGTCATCACCATGCAGAAGGCAGAGCTCACACCGGAAGGCATCTCGCTGCTCAATACGCCGGTCAATTCCGACGTTGTCACGCTCTCCGCTGACACGGACAATGAAGACGAGGAAACGTCACCGATGGAAGATCTGTTCAGCATCCTCATTCCGGTTCTGATGCTCATGCTGATCTATATGATGGTGATCCTGTACGGTCAGAGCGTTGCAAACAGCGTCATGCTGGAGAAGAACTCCAAGCTGATCGAATCCATGCTCACGGCTGTCCATCCGGTCGCGCTGATGACGGGCAAACTGCTCGCGGGCGCTTCCGCGGCGATCATCCAGCTGCTGATCTGGCTCGGAGCACTGATCGGCGGCGTGTTCGGCGGTGCAGTCTTCGCGCTGAAAATGGTGCCGGATACGCAGAACTCCACCGTCAATATGGTCAACAGCGTCATTCAGAGCGATCTCCCGATCTCGATTCCCGGTCTGCTGGTCGGCCTGCTGGTTCTCTCGCTGGGCTTCGTGCTGTATCTCTCGCTCTCCTGCCTCTCCGGTGCGCTCGCATCCAAGCAGGAGGATCTCAACAAGACCAACATGGTCTTCACGCTGATCCTGGTCGTCAGCTTCTTCCTCTGCATGAGCGGCGGCATGAACAACGTCACGGAGGACACCTCCACGTTCCTTTCGCAGGCACCGTGGCTGCGGATCTTCCCGTTCACTTCGATCATGCTGATGCCGAGCGAACTGCTGATCGGCAAGGCGGATACCGGTCTCACGATCGGCTGTATCGCTGCGCTGATCCTCTCTGTCGCGCTCTTCGTGGCGCTTGCTGCAACGGTCTACAAGATGCTGGTCTTCTACCGCGGCAAGATCCCGTCTCCGAAAGAGCTGCTCGCAATGTTCCGCGACAACAAAAAGAAATAACCCACTTCCCCATAACAATCCCGCCGGAGCAAATTGCTGTTCCGGCGGGATTTCTCGATATATGGGGTTGACGAAAAAACAGCGCTCCGGATCGTCTCCGAAACGCTGTTCTTTTGGCGGTCTGTTCCGCCTTGATCTGAGTGACCCGACTTGAACGGGCGGCCTCTACCACCCCAAGGTAGCGCGCTACCAACTGCGCCACACCCAGACAACAGAGTTATTATACCATAGATTCCGCGATTTGTCAAGCATTTTTGCAAAAAATCTTCCGGTTTTCATCCGGCTGATACGGCGGCAGATTCTGCCTGCGGACATATACTATAAAAGCAGGGCATCCACGACAGTGTGAATGCCCTGATATAGTATAATAACTGCTTGTTTCTCAATCTGACCATCCAGCGAAACACACAATGGCGTTTTTGCCGCATTTTGGACATGTTACAAGTTCATCGGAGTCATAACTACCAGATTGGGAATATGTTTTTGAAACTGCAATATATTTCATTCTCTTTTTGCAATCAGGGCAGATATGTTTATATTCGTAAATCACTTCTTCCGGAGATGGCGTGTAGTAATCCCATTCTTTAATAGACTTATAGAGATCCATACAATACTCGCTGATGAGTTGCTTGCAGGCGGTGCATTGATACAGCCGATATTGTGCATTGACAATCAGCTCCGGATCATTTCTCAGCAATTCCTGCCATTGTTTGCCATAACGCCCCGATTTTGCCCGTGCATTCTCACGCTTTTTAACTTCTGGATATACCGTGTTGGCACCATACAAATAATTATCATTACAAAAACCGCAATCGCATTTGACCATAACCAAGCGTCCCATATCATCAACTCCTTGCCGTATATTTTAAGTATAGCATACTGTAACGGAAATAGCAACTGAATTTTGCTGGATGTAAAAACCCCGCAGAACTGAATCTGCGGGGTATATTTCCAATACTCGGAATGCGTAATAAAATCAGCGCTTGGAGAACTGCGGTGCGCGGCGAGCAGCCTTGAGACCGTACTTCTTGCGCTCCTTCATTCTCGGGTCGCGAGTGAGGAAGCCAGCCTTCTTGAGGGTGCCTCTGAGCTCCTCGTTGAACTGGAGCAGTGCGCGTGCAACGCCGTGACGGATTGCGCCTGCCTGACCGGTGACGCCGCCGCCTGCGACAGTGCAGACGATGTCAAACTGTGCAGCAGTCTCGGTGAGCTCGAGCGGCTGACGGACGATCAGCTTGAGCGTCTCAAGACCAAAGTAATCGTCGATGGTTCTGCCGTTGATGGTGACATTGCCAGAGCCCGGATACAGGCGAACTCTTGCAACGGAGTGCTTTCTTCTGCCGGTGCCGTAGAAGGACTTCAGCTTTGCCTCGTAGGAAACAGTTTCGCTCATGGTTCAGGCTCCTTTCTTACAGTGTCCACTGCTCAGGCTTCTGAGCTGCGTGCTTGTGATCTGCACCTGCATAAACGCGCAGACGCTTCAGGGACTCTCTGCCGATGTGGTTGTTCGGGAGCATACCGTTGATCGCAATGAACATTGCGTGCTCCGGACGCTTCTCCATCAGCTCACGGTAAGAGACCTTCTTGAGGTGACCGATCCAGCCGGTATGCCAGATCTCGAACTTCTGATCCAGCTTCTTGCCGGTCAGAACTGCCTTTGCGCAGTTGATGATGATAACATGGTCGCCGCCGTCAACATTCGGGGTGAAATCGACCTTGTGCTTGCCGCGCAGGATCGCAGCAGCCTTTGCAGCGGTGCGGCCGAGAGACTGACCTGCTGCGTCAATAATATACCACTTGCGGGTGATTTCCGCAGCCTTGGGCATAGTCGTTGACATATTTTATTCCTCCATCATTTTATTGGTTCGCCTCTGCTTTTGCCCACGGGGATAGGCAGAAGTTCAGCGTGCTTTCCTATTATACAGGATTCAGCGTGCTTTGTCAACCGGCAAAACGCCGAATTTTTAAAATATATCGCTCATTCTCTCGTTTTCTCTCAATATCGCTCCGATTTGCTCGTTTTCTCATGTTTCATTTCATTTTTCGCGATTCGTCGAAAAGCACATGCATCCCCTGTCAGAAAGCCCGTTTCTGTTCAAAATATGCGTTTCTTCGGCGTCATCAGATCTTCGTGACCTTCGCGATGATATAGAACACCAGCAGTCCCGCCAGGATCCCGCCGATCCAAACGCCCGCCAGGATGCCCGTATCCTTTGTAAGCCATTTCTCCGGAAAACGCTTCCGCCCCCAGAACCACGTCGCTGCGCCCAGCAGGACATAGACGATGATGCTTCCGAAAAACACCAGCGAAAATTCCGTTGTGTCCCCGCCGGAACTGCCGTAGAGATCCAGGTGTTTCATGGATGTGTACGCCAGCATATACCATGCGAAAAAGCAATAGAGCGTAAAGCCCGCGCCGATCTCCGTGAAAAAGCGCCTTTTGGTGATGGGCGCAAGCTTTTTGCGCTGCGGTCTCCCGAACATGCCGTATCCTCCTTGTTATGCAGAGTGCTGCGCTCAGCCTCTGAAAAATGCAATCTGTTCCGCATTGCACCGCTGTCCGGCTTCGCTGCGGAAATTCAGATGGAACACATGTCCGTCCGCCTTGTCCTCATGCCCATATTCGCGGTAAATATGCTTCACGCCGAGCGTTTCCAGCTTCTGCCGCATAACCTCCGAACGCGGACGCAGCCCGTCGTTCACGCTTGCCGTCAGGAACGTCTCCGGAAAGTCGGCAGTCATGTAGTCCAGCACATGCATAATGCTGTCCGGCGATTTTCCGCCCAGATACCAGTTCACGATCATCCGGTCGGTCTTCTCGTCGATATCATAGATGCCGCAGTTGAGCGCCGCTTTTTTCGGGAGCGGTGCATTCAGTCCGGCAAGCGTCGGGAACAGCGCACGGTATGCGGGATTCGCGGCAAAAATGCAGTACTGCGAGGCAAGCTGTGCGCCCGCGGAATCGCCGACGATGTTCAGCTGGGCAAGATCCAGATGAAATTCGTCGGCATGCCTTGAAAGATAATCCATCAGGAGACAGACATCCTCAAATGCCGCCGGATACCGGTGCTCCGGTGCAAGGCGGTAATCGAAATTGACCACCGCAAAGCCTTCGTGTGCCAGTGATTTCGCATACAGGCTGTAAAGCCCCTTGTCGCCGTAAAACCAGCCGCCGCCGTGCACATTTACGATCACGGGATAGCGTTCCTCTTTCTCCATCGGAAAGTAAAAATCGGTCAGATTGCCGTTTGCATACGGGAGATTGTGGTCTCCGTGTACTGCCGCCGGCACAATGCCGGCATCGCGCTTTGCGTCATTCTCCGCCCACTGTCTGCGGATCTCGTTGACCTGCATCAGTTCCTTATCCATAAGAATTCACCGCCCTTTCTGATTCTTTGTGACAATGCTTCCCTGTTTATTATTTGTTGTTCTCTTTTTTATTGTTGCGGATTGGTAAACTCGGATATCGGCGGAAATGTTCCGTTTTCGTCATTGAGATTCGCAATCAGTTCGCCGAGTGTCCCAGCCGGATTCGCCTCAAGCCACTGTGTCACCAGATGCTTTGCGCAAAGATACCGGAACCGCTTGTCTTCCACCTCGCCGGCGTAAAATTCCTCCGGCGTGTCCATATCCTCCGGCTTTACGGTATTTTGGCCGTTGTCGGTCTGGTTCATCCATTCCCACTCGGAATACTGCGAACGGTAATCGTTCTGCAATGCAATTCCCTCATCAAACCATGTGGGAATCTTTTTCACAGCGCTGTAACTGAGCCGCGCATGTAATTCCGCGTGCGTCATTTCGTGCGCGACAATATCCGTATTCAGATATTCGTCCGAAATGCTGATATAGGACTGATGCACCGGAAACCACAGCGATTTTGCATCATGGTCGCCGCCCAGCTTTTCCAGATTGCTCTTGTCCGCAGAAAAGATGAAGTACGGATTGCCCTGATGCGCCGTGCCTGTAACCGCACTCCAGAATTCATCCACACGCTGATGTGCCTGATCAAGCATCGTCATTGCTTCCGTCAGATGCGGGCGGAATGCCGAATCATAAAACACATTCTCAACAATCGACTCATAATCCGACCGCAGCGGGACGCTCATGCGAAACCCCACCGGGTTGAACTGAAACCAGTACACGCCGGAGCCGATCAGCAGCACGCTCACGGAGAGCAATGTGATTCTAAGTTTCTTTTTCATATCAGATCAACTTCTCATACTCATGTTTTTTCGGACGGTCAAGCAGCGACTGCACGGCGTCCTTGACGTTGACGTTTTCAAAAAGGATGCGGTAAAGACCGTCCGTGAACGGCATTTCCACATCGTAGCGGCGGGCGAGCCCGTATGCCGCACGGCAGCAGTAATAGCCCTCGACTGTGCCGACCTGCGCGACAGCATCCGCCGGATTCACGCCCTGACCGATCAGGATGCCGGCACGGCGGTTTCTGGAATGCATACTGGTGCAGGTCACGATCAGGTCGCCCAGACCGGTCAGTCCCGCAAAGGTATTTGCGCGGGAACCGAGCGCACTGCCCAGCCGCTCGATCTCATGCAGACCGCGTGTCATGAGCATCGCCTTGGTATTGTCGCCGTAGCCGAGACCGTCCGAAATGCCCGCACAGAGCGCGATCACGTTTTTGAGCGCACCGCCCAGCTCACAGCCGGTCACGTCGTCATTGATGTATACGCGGAAGGTCGGGGAGCTGAACCACTCCTGCACAAGATATGCTGCCATCTTGTTGGAGGATGCCGCAACCACGCTCGTCGGGATATTGCGCCCGACTTCCTCGGCATGGGAGGGACCGGTCAGCACGACATACGCGCCGTTCGGGATCTCCTCCGCAAAGACCGTGGAGAGCAGCTTGAGCGAGTCCTCCTCGATGCCCTTGCCCGCGTTGACAATGACAGTTCCCTCCTTCACATGCGGCGCGACCTTTTGGCAGGTCTCGCGCACATATGCGCTCGGGATCGCAAAGAGCACAAGATCGCTGTCGTCCACGACGGAAAGGTCGGTCGTCAGGGAAATGCCGTTCGGGATCTTCACGCCGGGGAGCTTTTCCTTCTGCTCGCCGTCTCTGCGCATTGCCTCGATCTCCTCAGGGAGCGCACTCCAGATCGTGATCTCGTGCTGCTGCGTGGTATAGAGCATAACCGCCAGTGCGGTGCCGAAGCCGCCGCCCAGAACCGTAATTTTTGCCATATCCAAAATCCTCCTTCAGTCTGATGGTGTTATTCTGCTGCTTTTCCTCTGTTTTTCACTGTGCTGTTCCGCTTTCGTATTCACTTCGGAGAATCGAGTAATAATGCCTGCCGACATATTCCCCGTCCATATAGAAATAGTCGCGGAGCGTGCCTTCGTATGTGAAGCCGCATTTTTCGATCACGCGCCTTGAGGGCTGATTGATCGTTTTCGTGCAGATCTGCACCTTATGCAGATGCATCTGCGCAAAGCCGTATGCGATGACTGCTTTTGTCGCCTCCGTCGCATAGCCTCTGCACTGGAACGCTCTGCCGATGCAGTATTCGATCTCCGCGAAATGGTTCTTGCTGTCCACGAGAAAATAGGCGATCTGCCCGATGCATTCGCCGGATGCCTTCTCGATTACCGCCCAGCGGTAATAATCCGGCTTTTCATATGCGCCGATATATTTATCCAGCAGTTCCCGGACAGCTTCCGGTGTGGAATAGACCGGCTCGGAATACATCCGCTGCACCTGTTCATCTCCTGCCCAGTTCCGCAGCACGGATTCACCGTCCGTACAGGCGAACCGCCGCAGAATGAGCCGTTCCGTTTCGATTGTGTTTGTTCCGATATGTGTAAGCATCGTTTCCTCCGTTTTCCTGCTGTACGTTCAGCGGTTCTGTGCCTGTTCCTGTTTCTTCTGTCCGATCTTTCGCTCCGTACCCGCTCTCAGGCGCTTGATGTTCTCGCGGTGGCTCCAGATGACCAGAAACGCCGCAACGGCGATCAACAGCATATAGACTGCCGACATGTTCCAGTATGCGCCGTGCCAGAAATGCTCCAGCAAGAGCGTGGACGGGATAACGCAGACCGTTGCCGTGCAGGATGCCAGCGAGACATATTTCGAAAGCTTGAGCACGACGAAAAAGATCGACATCAGGATCGCAAACAGCAGCGGATCAATGACCAGGAACGTGCTCACGCCGACCAGAACACCCTTGCCGCCCTTGAAATGATGCCAGAGCGGGAATACATGACCGAGGATGCAGAAAATCGCAGCCACATAGCAGATCCAGCGGTAATCATTGCCCGAACCGTCCGGAACCGGTGCCCAGCCGAGCTTTCCGGCAAGCCACTGTGCCAGCCCGATCGCCGCCGCGCCCTTGCCGAGATCAATGATCAGCGTCATGATACCCGCACCCTTGCCGTAGCAGCGCAGTACATTCGTGAGTCCCGCGTTGCCGCTGCCGGAATTGCGCACATCCTCATGCTTGAGCAGATGCACCGTCATGATCGCGCCGTTGATGCTGCCGAACAGATAGCCGATCAGTGCCGCAATCAGCGCACTGCAAACAAATCCAAGAACCGTTCCCTGCATATCTGAATAATCCTCTCCGTTTCTCTCATATATATCCGTTATTTTGTGCCGTTGTCAGTGCCGCGTTCCCGCACAACGATTCGCACAGGCGTTCCGCGCAGACCGAATGTCTCGCGGATCTGGTTTTCGAGATACCGCTGATATGAGAAGTGGAACAGGTCGGCGCGGTTCACGAAGAACACAAACGTAGGCGGCTGCGATGCCGACTGCGTGACATAGTAGATCTTCAGGCGCTTGCCCTTGTCCGTCGGCGGCTGCACACGCGCTGTCGCATAGGCAAGGACATCGTTCAGCTTGCCCGTCGTAATGCGCATGGCGTTGCTTGCGTAAACCTCCTGGATCAGCGGGAACAGCTTCTGCACGCGCTGACCGGTCTTTGCAGAAATGAACAGGAACGGCACGTAGCTCATGAAGCTGAAATCGTTTTCCAGCTTCTTCTGGAATTCCTGCATGGTCTTGTCGTCCTTTTCCACCAGATCCCACTTGTTGACAACAACAATGCATCCCTTGCCCTGCTGATGCGCATAGCCGGCAACCTTGCTGTCCTGCTCGGTGAAGCCGGTCGTCGCATCGATCACGATCACGGCGACCTGTGCACGGTCGACTGCCATGAATGCGCGGAGCACGCTGTAATGCTCGATATTCTCGGTGATCTTGGATTTTCTGCGGATGCCCGCCGTGTCGATGAAGAGGTATTTTCCCGTCTCATTCTCATAGTGCAGGTCGATCGCGTCGCGGGTGGTGCCTGCCTGATCCATGACGATGGAGCGCTCCTCGCCCGCAAGATAATTGATGAGCGACGATTTGCCGACATTCGGCTTTCCGATCACCGCGACTGCGATGCGGTCGGTCTCCTCCTCGGTATCGGCATCCTCCGGAAACGCTGCACAGACGGCATCCAGCATATCGCCTGTTCCCATGCCGTGCAGCGACGACACCGCATAAGGCTCGCCGAGGCCGAGATTATAGAACTCATAGTACTCCATCGGCGGCTCACCGATTTTGTCGCACTTGTTGACGCAGAGCACGATCGGTTTGCCGGATTTCTGAAGCATATTTGCAACATCGATATCGTTTGCGGTCACGCCGGCGCGGACATCCGTCACCAGCACGATCACATCCGCACGTTCGATCGCCAGCTCTGCCTGCCGGCGCATCTGTGCGAGCAGATGGTCATCCGTCTGCGGCTCGATGCCGCCCGTATCGACCACCATGAACTGTTTGCCGCACCACTCCGCCTTTGCGTAGATACGGTCTCTGGTCACGCCGGGGGTATCCTCAACGATGGAAAGCCGCTGTCCGACCAGCTTATTGAACAGTGTCGATTTTCCGACATTCGGTCTGCCGACCACGGCTACGATTGGCAATGCCATTGATAGAATCGCTCCTCTCAGTTATTCGCGCTGTTTATTCCGAATTCTTCCGGTTCTTCAGCATGGCGGCTGCTTTGTCACGGCTCTCGCTGTCGGAAAAATGCAGGAAATCCGATGTTGATTCCCGCAGATATAGCCGGAGCACATACCGCGCCTCGCTGTTGTTTTCATTCTCCTTGTATTCGATCTTTCTGATCTCCGCGATCGCGTATGCCTCCAGAGAATCAAAATTGATCACATATGTCTGATTGATAAAGACATCATTCTGAAACCGTGTGCAGCCTTTGAGCAGATTTTCCATCTCCGCATCAGAAGACGCATAAACGGTCTGTTTCATCGCTTCTATTTTAGAATTGAATTTGAAAAAGGACTTCCACGATATGCATGCCGCACCGATCAGAAGCACCGTCACGCCGAGTTTCATGGGCAAAGAAATGTGTTCCCGGAAACCGAAAATATTCGTGAACCACATCTCCAGAACCACGGAAAAACAGACCGGAACGATCACCACAACATATAGTATGTGCATCCGTTTTGCACGCTTCACAATTTCCTGATACATGTGCGATCCTCCTGTCACCCGTTTATTCCGCCAGCTCTCCGGTCAGCTCCCGGTAAAGCTCCCTGTTCTGCGCATCCTCACCGCTTGTCAGCATAACCGGCATGTCCTGATTCTCATAAGAAAACGAAAGATACGTTCTGCTGCCGCGTGTCGATGCATTCCGGCTGCTTTGTGTCAGCCGCACATTTTTGATCCCGCTGCGCCGGTATGTCCGCAGACGGCGGAGATCCAGCAGGAGTGTATCGGAAAGATAGATTTCCCCGAACGCTCTGCTCTGCGCCAGGAGCGCATCCATTCCCGCCTCCGAGACTTCACCTGCCTCGGCGATCATGTCGGCGGCACGCTGTTCAAGGTTCTTCAATTCCATGCGCTGAAGCATCAGAAAGCCTGCCGCCGCGCACAGAAACAACATGGAGAATCCGGTGAACATGAAGTTTTTGATCACAAGCCCCGCCATGACTGCCAGAAAAATCGCCATCACGATCAAGGTCGCGGTGAGCGATCTCACCACAAACTGAAGACGCTCTCTCCGTTTTTCCACAAACTCCCTGAACATCATTCTCCCTCCGCAAGTCCGAGAACCGTGTCAAGCAGCACATAGCCGTCCACCTTGCACTTGATGACCGGCACACCGAGGAACTGTTCCAATTCCTCACGCGAGCGGTCGTCCAGAAAGACATCATCGTGCCGGAGACAGGTCTCTGTCAGAAGCACTGCGCTGCCGAGATCCTTTCCCGCCAGCTGATTGCTGAGATCCTGAAAGGTCAGCAGCCCCGCAACCGTGATCGAATGCCCGTAAAAATCGTTCAGGATCGTGATGACCTGACAATGGACATCGGGGAACTTTGCTTCCAGGTCTCGCATCATTTTGTCCAGAAACGGTGCCGCCGCGCTGCCTGTTGCAATGGTCAGAAAGCGCGGTTCTCCGTCATATTCTGCATCTTCCAGCGCGTCGTAGAACTCATTCATCAGATAGCGGAGCATTCCGACGCCGTTTTCATACTGCGGATAATCCTCGTAGGCTTCATCGTCCGGCAAGGGCAGATCGGCAAGCAGATAGAGCTCATCCGCCGCATACACAATGCGCGAACCGTGCTCCTGAAGGCTCCACCGCTGCACCGCTTCGATCTGCTCGACCGCAGCCCGCGCCGTTTCAACGGTGAAGGGCTTGATCTGGCAGAGGTGCTGCCGGAATTTCGTCTGTCCGAACGGCACGACCGCGATGCTCTGCACCGCCGGCATCATGCCGAAAAGATCCGCGAGCGTTTTGTGCAGGTGATCGCCGTCATTCCAGCCGGGACACAGCACGATCTGGCAGTTCATCGGCACGCCCGCCTCACCCATGCGCCAGAGATGCCGCAAAGAATCGCCCGCTTTTTTGTTGCCGAGCATGAGATTTCTCAGCTTCGGCTCAGTGGTCTGCACGGAGACATTGACCGTCATATGCATATTGATGATACGGTCGACGTCCTCGTCCGTGAGATTCGTCAGCGTGATATAGCTGCCCTGCAAAAAGGAAAGCCGCGCATCATCATCCTTGAAATAGATGGTGTCGCGCATTCCTTTCGGATTCTGGTCAATGAAGCAGAAAATGCAGTGATTGCCGCAGGTGCGCTTTTCATCCATCAGCGCCGTCGGGAACTCCATGCCGGGATCTTCATATTCCTGCTTGGTGAGAGGAATCTCCAGTTCTTCCTCCCCGCGCTGCACACAGACAGACAGTTTCCGTTCCGTGATGGCATACCGGTAGTCCAGAACATCATGAATGACAATCCCGTTGACGGAGATCAGCCGGTCACCGCGCTGAATACCGGCTTTCTCTGCCGGAGAGCCGGCGGTTATATCCGTTATTTCGATCAAATCGCCGCCTCCTCCGTTTCTGTTGTCAGTCAATCACATTGCGCGGATCGTTTACCTCATAATCAATCATTTTCATGAGCGCAAAATTCCATGCCCGCATCTGACCCCGTGCATTTATGAAATCATATTCCAACATTTCCGGAACGGAATCATAGCAATGCACGATCTCATCATAATCATGTGCGGTATAGATTTTTGCAGTGCTGCCGAGGTAGACATTTGCCGAATAATAATACCCGATGCAACCGACAAATACCATCGGTTCACCGGCTTCCGTTTCCACTCTGCGCTGTTCCTCCAGCGCCTCGGGATCATGATACCAATATTCCCGGTTGCAGTCCGGCAGACCGCGGTACGGATACAGCGAAAACTCCACCTCCGGAGCACAGACGGCAAGCTTCAGGCGCCTGAGCTCTTCCTCTGTTTCCTTGAGATACCAGCTCTCCGCGATGCCGTAATATTCACGCAGGAACGCCTCCGCACCGGCAGGCAGATGAATGCCGCCGGACGCATAGAACGCATTGACTTCGGTCAGGTCAACTGCCCGTCCGGGATACCACCCGGCAGCTTTCAGGCAGGTCATGATGCGTTCCCTGACCGGACCGTTCAGCGGAATGATCGTTCCCATAGTCACCTCATAAAATACAAAAAGGGAGAGTTACCAACGTCCCTCTCCCCCTTGCAGCATATTTGCCTGTGAACGGATTACTCCTCATCCATCTTGAGGACTGCAACACCCTTGTAGAAGCCACAGTTCTTGCAGACCTTGTGCGGCGCTTTGATCGCACCGCAATTGGAGCAAACGCTCATTGCCGGCATCGGCAGCTTGCTGACCGCACTGCGGCGGGTATCACGTCTTGCCTTGGAGACTTTGTTCTTCGGTACAGCCATGATTGGCACCTCCTTCTTGATTGAAAAAATTCCTTGGTTTTGCTTTTATGCGAATTCGACGGTGATCGCCTGTTCACCGGGAACGCAGGTGCATGCATCCGTGTTGCGGTTCTTGCCGCACACAGGGCAGAGCCCCTTGCAGTCCGGCTTGCAGAGAATCTTTGTCGGCAGTGAGAGCCGCAGATCCTCCATGACGACCTCGCCAAGATCAAGCATCGCATCTGGTGCCAACAGGTATTCGGCATCGTTATCCGCAGAAGCGGTTTCCGTCACGATCACATGAGAAAAGGTCTCCGTGATCTCGGTGTTCACATCGGAAAGGCATCTGTCGCAGACAAGCTCCGGCACACACCGCAGCGTGTAGGTCATCATCAGCACACCGGCGCGGTTTTCAAACAGCCCCTCCGCCTTCGGCAGCTCTTTGCAGGGCAGACCGTAGGAACGGGCAGTTTCGTCGTCAATGGTCACGTTGATTTCCTTTTTCTCGCTTGGGCGCAGAAGCAGAGAACGGATCGAAATCCGGTAGTCCGCAGCCTCAGAGTTTTTCTGCATATTGAGATACCTATGCCTTTCTGACGAACGGCGTTTTCGGAACCGCATTTTGCAAAAGCATCACAGAATGATTATACCAAAAACGCCGTGCTTTGTCAATTCAATTTCAAAAATCTGGGATAATCCCTAAATTTCCTGTTCTTATGCCTTCGGAATCAGGTATTTCAGCACAGACTCCGGCAGCAGATCGCTGTCCTCGGAGACCGTGAAGACCAGCGTGACTTCGTTGCCGGTCAGGATATCAAGCTTTTCAAGCGTCTTGCCCAGTGCCTCATAATCTCTGCCGCCGATCTTCAGGATGCCGTCCACGAAGACCTCCTTGATATCGTAGTTGCCTGCGAGCACGCCTGCCACAAAGCCGTAGAACATATCGTAGGATGCGATGTTGTAGCGCTCTGCATCCACGAGACGCACCTTGTGATTCACGCTGTAGGTCAGCTTCATGCACTTTTCAATGCAGATGATATCGCCGATGCTCTGTGCAACAGCATTGTCGATCATTTCCAGCAGAACCTTCGTCTTGCCGGAGCCTTTTTTACCGGTAATTACCTGGATCATAATATAACTCCCTTCTGATTTTGTACATGGTACATGTTTTGCGGATTCGGTTCGGAATTACGGTGAGAATTGCGGGGGTCAGCTGAGCTTTGCCTCGAGTGCAGCCTTCATGTCCTCATAACCGGGCTTTCCGAGCAGAGCGAACATGTTCTTCTTGTA
>JAFZPL010000084.1 GCA_017550355.1 Oscillospiraceae bacterium
CTGACACGGATCGAGGGCAAGGTTGCCGTGATCGACCTGCGCAAGGAGGAGACGATCTACGCGGGCAACCGCTTTATGGTCTATGCGATGTGGCCGGAGACGGAGCTTTCTGTTCATGTTGCATGGGGCTTCCGCAAGCAGAACACCGCCGTCATGATCGGCAAATCCATCATCAACCGCGCATCGAAATTCAACATCGGCGAGCTCTGTCTCTCCTACGGCGGCGGCGGTCACGCGAATGCCGGCACCTGCCAGATCGACAACGACAAGATCGAGGAGACGCTTCCGGTTATCATCGTCAAGCTAAACGGGAAAACGGCAGGATAAAGTGGAAAGTAGAAAGTAGGGGGTGGAGCGTGCATGGAAGATCAGATCACAGTTCTTTGTGGGAAGATCGACGCACTGCTGAATGAACATAACTTCAACAAAAATAAGCACCGGGAAACAGATTGGGACTGGATGAACGATCCTGATCTGCTCGAAGGCTGTTTATCATTTGGGGATATTATCCGTATCTTGACTGAACAGGGATATTCGGAATCAGACGTAAAAGATGCAATCTCATTGTATGTCAGAACACACCATAATCCACTGTATGATAATTTTTTAGATTAAAAGAAAAGCCTCCGAACAATGCGTTCGGAGGCTTTTGTTGTCTGAAAATGCAGATTCAGTCTGTATATCGGTCAATGAATCCGAATACGGTCTGAAAGTATTGTTCCGGCTGGTAATACATCGCCTGCCCGTGCGCGGCATCGTCAATCAGCAGCAGTTCGCCGTTCGGATGCGCCGCGTAAAGCTGTTCCGCCATTTCCGGATATACAAATGTATCGCCCTTTCCCTGAATGAACAGGATTGGGAGCGGAGATTTTCTGACCTGTTCCAGCGCAGATGCTTCTGTGTAGGAATATCCCGCAAGCAGCTTTGCGGCGAAACTGGCAGTATACATCAGCGGAAATTCCGGCAGTCCGGTGTAGCTTTTCGTTACGTTCGAAAACTGATCCCAGACGGAGGTATAGCCGCTGTCGGCAATCACTGCCCGCACATTTTCGCAGAGCGATTCGCCCGATGCCATCATTGCCGCGGCTGCACCCATCGAGATGCCGTGCAGAACGATTTCCGCGTTCGGATCGAGCGATGCGAGCCAGCCTGCCCATTCCCGGAGATCCGTTCTGTCCAGCCAGCCCATGCCGAGATATGCGCCCTCGCTTTTTCCGTGTCCGCGCAGATCGGGCATGAGAATGCCGAAGTCCTGTTCTGCGTAAAAACAGGCATAATTGCGGACTTTTGCCCTGGTGCGCTTATATCCGTGCAGCAGGATCACCCAGCGGTGACCTTGCTCCGGCGGGATCAGATCGGCGAAAAGGCGGGCGTCATCCTTTGCGGTGATGCAGACCTCGGAGACGGGGGCGTCCGCATACCATGCGTCTGCTTTTTCGGTGATTTCCTGAATATTGCGCTCGGTGATAGCTCTGACTTCCTCACTGACGGTTCTCGGTGCGTCGGCGATATCCTCCATGCCGTCATAGCTTTTGATCGCGTAGAAAACGAGCGCGACGCTCATGAAAATCTCAAGCACGACCAGAACGGCAGCGGTGATTATGATTGTTTTGATGATCCTGCGTTTTGTCATTTCAGTTGAAGGGGGCTCAGCCTTTGCTAAGCTTTTCGATTTCGGCAAGCTCTTCCGCAGTGAAATCGAGATGTTCAAGTGCCTTCACGTTTTCGATGATCTGTGCGGGGCGGCTTGCACCGGTCAGCACCGTTGCGACGACATCGTGATGCAGCAGCCACGCGACTGCCATCTGCGAAAGCGTCTGCGAACGGCGTTCCGCGATCGTGTTGAGTGCGTTCAGGCGTCCGACAAGCTCCTCTGTCAGCACCGGCGCCCATGCGGTTCCTTTGCCGATGCGGGAATCTGCCGGAACGCCGTGCAGGTAGCGGCTGGTGAGCAGTCCCTGCGAAAGCGGCGAGAAAACGGCGAATCCAAGTCCGTTTTCGGCGCAGTATTTGTCGAGCCCGTCCTCCTCCGTCCAGCGGTTCAGGATGGAGTACGAGGGCTGATTGACAATGAACGGTGTTTTCAGTTCGCGGAAGATCGCCTGGATCTCTGCGGTCTGGGCGCGGTTGTAGTTGGAGATGCCGACATAGAGCGCCTTGCCGGAGTGCACGATCTGGTCAAGTGCGACGGCGATCTCCTCCGCCGGTGCGTCCGGATCGGCGACATGATGATAGAATATATCAACATAATCCAGCTTCATGCGGCGCAGGCTCTGATCGAGCGACGCGATCAGGTACTTGCGGGAGCCGTGCTTTGCGCCGTACGGTCCCGGCCACATATCATAGCCCGCTTTGGTGGAGATGATGAGCTCATCGCGGTACTGCCGGAGTCCGTTGTCAAGGATGCGCCCGAAGTTTTCCTCCGCGCTGCCGTTGTACGGGAAGCCGTAGTTGTTGGCGAGGTCGAAATGCGTGATGCCGAGATCAAACGCCGTGCGGCACATTTCCTCTGCGTTTGCAAGGGAGTTGGCTGCGCCGAAATTCTGCCAGAGACCGAGCGAGATGGCGGGGAGCTTCAGTCCGCTTTTGCCGCATCTGCGGAAAAGCATGGTATCGTAGCGGGAATCGTTTGCTGTATACATCAGATATTCCTCCTTGCGGTAGTTTCAGACGAATTGTCGATAGCTATATTATACACGGTTTGCGGCAAAACTGCAATAGCGTATCATATGCATTTATCATATAGGAAAGGTTAAACGGCGCGGCTGTGTCCGGAACAGGTGCTGTTGGCATAAGAATACAAAAATAACCGGGCGGCTCTGCGATTCTTTTCTCTTTTCACATTCCGGATTGCTCTTGACATTTTGCGGATAATATGGTATAATCACTTTGTCGCGTTAAAGCTATAACACCAAAAAGCTATAAAGCACAGGAGGATTCATATGACAACATCCCAGATCATCACAATGGTCGTTGTCGTGATTTACGCCGTCGTCATGGTCGGCATCGGCGTGCTCACCTCAAAAAAGACCAAAAGCGTCAACGACTTCGTCTTCGGCGGCAACAAGATCGGCCCGTGGATGACCGCGTTCGGTTTCGGTACGACCTACTTCTCCGCAGTCGTGTTCATCGGTTATGCGGGACAGTTCGGCTGGAGCTACGGCGTGTCGGCGGCGTGGATCGGCATCGGAAACGCGCTCATCGGCGCAACGATCGCATGGGCGGTGCTCGGCAAGCGCACCCGTCTGATGACCAAGCATCTCGAAGCGAAATCCATGCCGGACTTCTTCATGAAGCGGTACGGCAGCAGCTCGCTCAAAACGGTCGCGGCGATCATCGTCTTTATCTTCATGATCCCGTATACCGCATCCGTTTACAACGGACTCTCGCGTCTCTTTGCAATGGCATTTGACCTCGGCGAAAACGGCTATGAATACGTCATGGTCGCAATGGCATTGCTCTCCGCTGTGTACGTCGTTCTCGGCGGCTACGGCGCAACGGCAGTCAACGACTTCATTCAGGGCATGATCATGCTGATCGGTATCGCGTCGATTGTGATCTCGGTTCTGCGCGTCAACGGCGGTCTCGGCGGCTCGATCGACCTGCTCGCATCCGTCAAGGACAGTGCAATTCCGGACGGTTCTCTTTCGACCTTGTTCGGCCCGGATCCCGTCAACCTCTTCGGCGTTGTCGTGCTGACTTCGCTCGGCACATGGGGTCTCCCGCAGATGGTTCACAAGTTCTATGCGATCCGCGATGAAAAGGATATCAAGCGCGGCCTCATCATCTCCACGTTCTTCTGCCTGGTGGTTTCCGGCGGCTGCTACCTGCTCGGCGGCTTCACCCGTCTGTTCAATACGACCGAATCCGGTCAGGGCGTCGGCGAGAACGTCATCCAGAAGCTCTCCAACGGCAAGCTGGAATTCGACGCAATGGTTCCGGCAATGCTCCAGAAGGCACTGCCTTCCCTGCTGATCGGTCTTGTGGTGGTGCTGGTGCTCTCCGCATCCCTCTCGACACTCTCCGCACTGGTGCTCACTTCCTCAACGACGATGACGCATGACCTCATCCGTCCGGCGATGAAGGGCAAGATGAACGACAAGAAGGAGTTCATCACGATGCGCGTGCTGATCCTCGTCTTCCTCGCAATCTCCGTTCTGATCGCTATGAACAAGAACGCCGCAATCACCTCGCTGATGAGCTACAGCTGGGGCGCACTCTCCGGCGCATTCCTCGGCCCGTTCCTCTGGGGTCTGTATGGCAAGAAGACCACGAAGGCGGCTGTCTGGAC
>JAFZPL010000085.1 GCA_017550355.1 Oscillospiraceae bacterium
ATCTGTCCATTCAAAATTCTCGCCGTCTGCTGCGGCAGTAAGGTTTGCGGACGTATCGCCCAGCATGCCCAGTTCCTTGAACCAGAGCTTTGCGTGCTCCTTTTCGTTGTTTGCGGTCTCCTCGAAGATCTCAGCGATCTGGACATAACCCTCCTTGCGTGCCTTGGATGCAAAGTAGGTGTACTTGTTGCGTGCCTGCGATTCGCCTGCGAACGCTGCCTGCAGATTTGCTTCTGTTCTTGAGCCTTTCAGTTCCATGATAGAATCCTCCGTTCAAATTGGTGATAGTACAATATCAGGGATGTCCCTTTCTAATAATTATACAGATTTCGGAGAAAAAGTCAAGCCTTTTCCGTAAATTTATATTATTCTTACTTTATTATATATTGTAATAAACCTACTTGTTTCAATCCGTGCTTTTCCTGCGCTGCGGTATGCAATCTGTAAACCGTGTCTGCGCCTTTTGCCGCTTTCTTCATGATTTACGAATCTATACAAAATAAATCTGTAAATCGCTTTATTATTCTGCACCGGAAAAATTGACAAGTCCGGACGCGCTGTGCTATAATAATGAGTACAATCGACATAGTACAACCTGACGACAATGCACACAGATAAATAATAGAGGGTAAGGAGCAAATAACATGGGGAAAAAAGAAGCAAGCTGCGCATGCGGCGGTTCATTCGATGCAAACGGCATCTGTACGGAATGCGGTAAAAAGCGGCCGCGTTCGGGAGGCTACCGTGTCTTTCACGGCATCCTGATCGTCATTGCCTCGCTCATTGTGCTGGGCTGTCTTTCGTCGACGCTCTGCATCCGGCATTATATCCTGTATCAGAACATTTCCAACGGGCTCAGGGAATCCCGTCTTTCCGATTTCACCGTTCCCTTCCAGGACGGTCAGACCATTACGGACATGCTCCGGAAGGAATATGTCACCGACGAGCGTGTGCTGCCTGAGGATATCGCGGGCGCGATCGACGAGGTCGGCGCGACCGGTTATCTTGCCGGGAAAATGGATGAAATGGGCAAAATGCTTCGCGGTGAGACCGATACATATCCGTCCTTCTCCTCCGATGAGATCGTCAAGCTGCTTGAACAGAGCGAATCCAGCCTCTACTCCAAGTGCATGCTGATCATCGAGGCGCAGGACAAAGCCGACATCAGAGCGGCGCTCGACGAACCGCTTGCCGGTATCAACAGCGCAATGGATACGCTGTACGGCTCCAAAGCCGGCAGATTCCTCGCAAGATTCCGCGTGAGCGTCTGGCGTGCCGTGCTCGATCTGGTGCTGCTCGGTCTGCTGCTCTGGCGCTGGATCAAGGTGCGCAGAAACGCCGGCAGATCCGGCTGCGGCGCTGTCCGCGGCATGGGCTGGGTATTCTTCGTCCCCTCCGTGCTCATTCTCATCGGCTGTGCTGTCACAGCGCTGATGGCTGCATTCAAATCCGACAGCGTTGTCGGCCTGTACGCGCTCATCAAGGGCATCCGCACGCCGCACTGGCTGCTTGCTCCGCTCACGGCAGCATTCGGCATTTTCCTGATGACGCTCGCAACCTTTATCCAGAAAAAAGCGATCCAGAAGCGCGAAAAGCTGGAGGCTGCGGCTGAACGCGAACGCATTGAAGCAGCCGAGAACACCAGACGCGAAGCGGCAGAGCGCCGTGCAGCAACCTTCCAGGAGCGTCCGGCAGCCCCGGCTTCTGCGCCTGCGCAGTCCGCACCCGTGCAGACTGCACCGGCTCAGCCCGTTTCCGGAACCGCAGTAAGAACTGCGGCTGCACAGCCCGCCGTCACCACACAGACCACAGCGAAGCCTGCCCAGCCGGCAGCCTCCGCTTCCGTAAAGCGCTGCATTTCCTGCGGCAAGGAGATCCCTGAACGCGCATCGTTCTGCATCCACTGCGGTGCGAACCAGAAGCCCGCACAGCCGGCGGCAGAGCGTGACGCAGAGATCGACGGCATCCTCCGTGATACGCCCGTTTCCGCACCCGCTGTGAAAGAACCGGCAGCACCCCTGAGCGATACCCCTGCGGACGACACCACGCCGATGCGTGCAGGTCTGGACGCATATCTGAAGAACATCGAATCGGAATCCGGCGAAAACGCTGACTGATATGACGGGGAAGCGTAAGATCTCACGCGGCGCATATGTTGTGCTGGCGCTGACGCTTGCCGCGGCAGCTTCCGGCGGAACGATCCTCTGGCACATGTCGCAGAAAGCCCGCGAGCAGCGCGAACAGGAACGTCTTGCCGCAATGACGACATCCGCACCTGTGACAGAGGCGGAAACAACCGCGGCCACAACCACAACAACCGTTACGCTTTACCCCGCAGCACCGGTTCCCGATGCGGATTCCCTGCAGATTGCCGACACGGAGCTCGTCAAATGCCGGAATTTCGTGCTTGCGGCGGTCAATGAAGGCGATGATACCGTGCTCTATGAGCGCGGCTCCCAGGAGCGCACCTACCCTGCCTCTATTACAAAGGTGATGTCGCTTCTGACATTTTACGAGATCTGCCCGCCGGATCTTCTGAACGGCACCATGACCATGACGGATGAGATCCGCACCATTGCGATCTCCCAGAGAGCGATGTGTGCCGGATTCGTTGACGGCGAGGTCTGCCGGATCACAGATCTGATCTACGGCATGATGCTCCCCTCCGGCGCAGACGCCGCGCTTGCCCTTGCGTTCTACGCCTGCGGCAGCGAGGAGGCATTTGTTGAGCAGATGAACCTGCTGGCGCAGAAAATGGGACTGCGGAATACGCATTTCACCAACTGCACCGGCCTGCACGACGAGAACCATTACTCCACCGCCGCCGATATCGAGGCGATGATGGCGTATGCGATCTCCGATGCGCGCTGTGCCGAGGTGCTCTCCACCGCACGCTACCAGACATCCGGCAACACCAAACACGAAAACGGGATCATCCTGAAATCCACGGTGCTCTCCCGCATCAGCGGCGATGAGCTGATCCAGATCAACATTCCTGTCACGGTCATCGGCGGAAAGACCGGTTTTACCGATGAAGCGGGACAGTGCCTTGCGACATGGGCGCAGGATAAATCCGGAAAGCAGTATATCTGCGTGATTCTGGGCTGTGACAAGCACAATGCCTATGATGCGGTGTGCGATACGCTCACGCTTTATGAGCTGACGCAGAACCCGCCGCAGCCCGTTGAGCGGTATCTCTATGCGTGGATGACCACAACGGAGACCACCACAACGACAACAGAGACAACCACAATGACAACGACCGTGCTGATGGGCAATACCGTGCCGACAATGCCCGCATGGACAAGCGTTTCGACCAATATCGCAGCATTCAGCACAACCACGACAACAACAACGGCCGCTCCGGCGCATGGAGGATAAAATGGCAAAGGCAGAGATCACCACAGCCCGCACGGCTGGATTCTGTTTCGGCGTGGACCGCGCCGTGAAAATGGTCTATGAGGCACTCGATGCCGGAAAGCGCGTGGCAACGCTCGGCCCCATCGTGCATAACGATACGGTGGTCGGCGATCTCGCCAGACGCGGCGCAAGGATCATCGAATCGCCCGACGAACTGAAGCCGGACGAAACACTGATCATCCGTGCGCACGGCGTGCCGCAGTCGGTCTACGACGCCGTTCACGCAAGCGGCTGTGACGCGATCGACGCGACCTGCCCCTTTGTTGCACGCATCCATAAGATCGTCGCGGAACAGTCCGCAGAAAGGCGGCATATTCTCATCGCCGGCGATCCGGATCACCCCGAAGTGCGCGGCATTGTCGGGCACTGCACGGGAAACTGTACAGTTTTTCGGGACATTAAAGAGCTTAACTATATAATTAGCGGAAATTGTCCTGAAAGGCTTGCAATTGTGGCACAGACCACATATAATAAGGTAATATGGGAGGACTGCATAGCATCCTTGCCTACTGATGCACTTGATGTGCGTATTTTTGACACCATTTGCAATGCCACCGCCAAACGTCAGGCAGACGCGGATCGTCTCTCACGCGAATCCGATCTGATGATCGTTGCGGGCGGAAAGCACAGCTCCAACACGATCAAGCTGTTCGATGTCTGCCGGAAAAACTGTCCGACATGGCATATCGAGGAGCCGTGTGAGCTGGCAGCGCTTGCAGATGAGATCCGCGCTGCCGCAAATGATGCAACTGCGCAGCCCGGACACAGTCAGACTGTCCGCATCGGCATCACGGCAGGTGCCAGTACGCCAGCCCAGATCATTAAGGAGGTAAACGCAATCATGTCTGAAAATTTCGACACCGGAATCAATATCCCTGAGG
>JAFZPL010000015.1 GCA_017550355.1 Oscillospiraceae bacterium
CGCTGAGATCATTGATCCGATGAACTACGACGGCATGGACGATATGGTCGCAACGATGGCTGAGCTCAGAAAGGGCAAGATGACCGAGGACGAGTGCCGCGCTGCACTCCAGAAGTCCAACTATTTCGGCACCATGCTTGTGAAGATGGGCAAGGCAGACGCTCTGCTCGGCGGCGCAACCTACTCCACCGCTGACACCGTCCGTCCGGCACTTCAGATCATCAAGACCAAGAAGGGTTCCACGCTGGTCAGCTCTTCCTTCATCCTGTTCCGTGAGAAGAACGGCGCAGAGGAGAAGATCGCAATGGGCGACTGCGCAATCAACCTGAGCTACACCGACACCGTCGACAAGGAAGGCAATGTGAAGCAGACCGCTGCACAGAAGCTCGCTGAGGTCGCTGTCGAAACTGCACGCACCGCAAGCTTCTTCGGCATCGATCCGAAGGTCGCAGTGCTGAGCTTCTCCACCTACGGCTCCGGCAAGGGCGGCACCGTTCAGCTGAGCCACGATGCAGTCATTGAGGCACGCAAGATCGATCCGGAGCTCGTGATCGACGGCGAATTCCAGTTTGACGCGGCTGTTTCCGCTGAGGTCGCAAAGACCAAGTGCCCGGATTCCAAGGTCGCAGGTCAGGCAAACACCTTCATCTTCCCGCTGATCGAAGCCGGCAACATCGGCTACAAGATCGCACAGCGTCTCGGCGGCTACGAGGCTTACGGCCCGATCCTCCAGGGACTCAACGCGCCGATCAACGATCTCTCCCGCGGCTGCAATGCGGACGAGGTCTACAAGATGGCAATCATCACTGCCGGCATGGCTTAATTACAACAGCAAAGGCTGCGGTACTTCGGTATCGCAGCCTTTTTTGTTTATGATGATTTGCAGCCCATCTCCGCAGCAATATACCGGATCAGATCCCGCGCAGGATCCAGCTGCGTGAGCTGATAGAGCATCCGGCATCCGACCGCATCCTCAATTTCGCCGATCACATAGCGCCCGTCCTGCCGCCGCAGGAAGTCGATTCCCGCAAAATCCATCGGCAGGATCTCCAGAACACGCGAAACGAGCGAACGGATCTCTGCGTCCGGATCAAACAGTGCCGCATTGCCGCCGAGCGAGAAATTGCTCCGAAAATCGACATCGGAGGTGCGCAGAACAGCGCGGTAGATCTGATTGCCGAGGACGTAGACACGCAGATCCCAGCCGGTCTGCATCGGTTCCTGTACAAGATACGGCAGCGGCATCCCGCGGAGATCGCCGATCTTCTCCGCCCACCGGACGCCTGCCCCGCCGTGACCGTCCGGCGGCTTTGCGACCAGCGGAAACGGCATGCCGGGCAGCTGTCCGTTTTCCGTGATCAACTGTGTTTCAGCAGTGGGCAATCCATTCCTGTGCAGAAAACGGTCGGTGACGAATTTATCGTTCGTGACCGCCGTAATCTTGCTCCGGTTGAACACGCGGATGCCGCGCTCTTTCTCGCAGTATTCCGATAAAACATGATCTCTGCTGCGGTTTATCACAAAATCGGCATGCTCCGCGGCGGAATATGCCGCATCAGCAAGACAGAGCCGGAGCGTCATACACTCCGACTCTGCGTAACGGCATAATGTTTCCGCAAACCAGCGGTTTCGCCGCAGATCTTCTTCCTGATATACCAGCAGCCCCGCTGCCCTGCTCATTCGACGATCGCCGGATTCTTGAGCTGGCTGCGGATATGCCACATAATGTTCGTGGCGGGATTGATGCCGCAGCTATCGAACGTGCTCTGAAGCTGCGGGTTGGAATTGACCTCGCAGATATAGCGCTCGTTCTCATCCTTGCCCATGAGGATGTCAACGCCCGCAAAATCGAGGCCGAGTGCATTTGCTGCATCAACCGCGAGACGCTCCTCCAGCGGCGTGAGGGAATGTGCAGTCGCCGTGCCGCCCGCACCGATATTCGAGCGGAATTCCTGCTTGCTTGCAGAATGACGCTCCATCGCACAGATGGCTTTTCCGCCGACGACGGTCACACGGATATCCTTGCCCGCACTCTCCTGAATGAAGCGCTGGAAGATGCAGTCGTGTTCGCCGATGTGCATGAGGATCTTCTCTGCTTCCTTCTCGTCACGCGCAAGATAGACCTGTGCGCCGAAGCTGCCCTTGTTTTCCTTGATGACCAGCGGCCAGCCGAGGATTTTTGCAGCCTGTACAGCAGTTGCGGGATTGCGGCGGCAGCCCGGGAAACAGGTCGGCGCCGGGATCGTATCAACAATCGGGATGCCTTTTTCAGCGAGCGTCAGCGCGGTTTCCGCCTTGTCATCCGCAAGCTGGATCGCCTTGCCGGAATTGAACAGGCGCAGACCGGACAGCTCCAGTGCGCGTGCAAGGAACACGTCTTTGTCCCAGTAAAGCACGAAATCGGGACGCGGCTCACGCGCCAGCGAACCGATGATGGTCGGGCGCTGTTCGGATGTCCACTTGGAAAGACGCAGATTCGCCTTTTCTGCAGCTTCCTGCAGCATCTTGTAAAGCGATGTGAATTTCGCCGGATGATAGTAGCTGTTGACGATCAGCCAGCCGTTGTAATTTTCCATAGCAATCCTCCTGTATTCCACTTTCTGATTTTCACGCAAACTGCGTATCACTATTCTATTTTACTACAAATCAATTAAAAAGTCAACCGTTTTTCCGGCATTTGCGTCTGTTTTTTTCCGGTTTGCTGAAATGATCGGCAAAAAAAGAGCCCAGCGCACGGGCACTGGGCAAAATCACAATTCTATTCATTCAAAGGGGGGTAAAGCGAATTAAAGGAGCTTCCGGAGAAGCAAAGTGAGGTCGACTGCGTTCAGCGTCTTGTCGCCGTTCAGATCTGCGACTGACCAGTCTTTCAGCGTAACCTCTTCTGTCACGAGATACTTCTGAAGCAGCACAGCGTCCGCGATGGACAGCTTGTTGTCCAGATTCACGTCGCCTGCCTTCTTTTCTGCCGGCTGTGACGCAGATTCCTCAGTCAGCGTGAGCAGATAGGTCAGCGGAGAGTTCCAGTAAATCGTGATCTCGTTGGTGGAATAGCTTTCAGAATTGTCCACATAGCACTTTGCGGGCGGCTCGTCACGGAGATATGCCTTTGCAGCGGAATCTTCCAGTGCGGAGTCAACGCCGCCGACCAGCATGCCGGGCATCGCCTTGCCGACTGCCATGGACGGACGGTGATGCGGTTTCTGCGGGGAGACCGTGCCGTAGCCGGTCACGAAGCAGGTGCCGAGCGGGTTTCTGCCGAGCAGGTAGTTGAGATTTTCCTGTGCAGCCTCAAGATAGGATGCATCGCCGGTCGCACGGTATGCCAGACCGAGCATCACGCCTGCGTCAGCAACATCCATATTGCTGCCCCAGCGGTAGCTCGAGACCGGAGAGCCGTAGGGGCTCTTTGCGGTTGTCGTCTTATAGGTATCTGCCTGCGAAACGATCTTTCTGAGTGCTGTCTGATATGTTGCAGATTCCTTGTCTGCATCCTTCATGGTGAGGATTGCAAGATTGCCGTAATCGCCCATATCCGCCCAGCCGAGACCGGTCTCAACGGAGACGCCGTCCAGATAAGTTGCATCCTTGGTGAGGCGGTACATCTGGCAAGCTGCCCAGTAACGCTCATCGGCGTCGCTCTTGTCGCCGTAGTCGCCGGTAACGATATCGCTCGGATTCGTGAAATCAAATTTCGGGTTTGCCTTGAGATAATCCCATGCCTTCTTTGCAGCATCTGCGCACTTCTTCGCGAAATCCGCATCGACCTCTGCATAGGATTCTGCTGCCAGCGCCATTGCGCCGCAGAAATCAGCCGTAGCCGTGGAGGAGATCGGCGTGACGATCAGCTCGTCCGTCTCCTTCTCAGGCGCCACATATGCAGGGAAGGTTGCGCAGGAGACCTTGTGGTACACACCGCCGGATGCCGCCTGCATTTTCAGCATCCATTCGAGCTCGAAGCGTGCTTCGTCGAGCACGTCCGCAATGCCGTTTCCGCTCTCCGGAATGCCGATCTTGTCGGAATAGAGCGCCGGATTTGCCGCATAGGCATAGAGCAGATCCGCGACTGCCTTTGCGCCCGGCACAACGTATCTGCCATAATCACCGGCATCGTGCCAGCCGCCGGACACGTCGATCTTTTCATCGGTATGATAAATTGTCGCGAGCTCGGAGTGGCAGGCAGGGTGTGCAAAATCCTTGTCCTCGACCGCAACGCCGCATCTCTGGAGATAGAGCATACGCACGGAATCGTCCAGCAGCTTCTGATACGGATTTTCGGCGACCGTGAAGGTGTAGGATTTGTCAAGCGTGCCGCAGGTGATGTAATATTCGCCTGCATCGGTGAGCTTGGAGAAATCTGCGATGCGGTCGGTCTCCTTCGCGCCGGAATTGGTGATCTCTTCGCCGAGCGTGCCGGTCAGGACGACCTCATCATTCTTGGCGTTGACGACCTTGAATTCGTCCGTGCCGCCGTCACCGCGCACGACTGCCTTTTTCGCATCGTTCGGGCGGTAGCCGACCTGATTCGTGAGAATCGGGCTCTGATACGGCTTGCCGGAATCCTTGTTGACTGCGCTGTCGTCGATCAGCTCGACGCTTACGTTATCAATATAGATAGTATGCTCCGGAAGCTCCTCGCCCTGATTGCCGCAGTTGAAGACCAGCTTCGTCATGATGTCGGTCTCTTTCGCCATCGTGAAATCGTAATCCATTACAAGCGGTTCGTCGGTCAGCTTCAGCTCTTTCCAGGTGTATGCCTGATAGGTGCCGCCGTTCTGCTGGATCATGCCCTCTGCAACACGCGGGATCGTGCAGGAGATCTCGTAGTGAACGTGATAGACGCCGTTCTCATACAGCGGGATGATATCGAAAAATGTCTGCACGGAATAGTTCTTCTGTCCCACCGCGCTGATGTTCAGCGCAAGCTTGCCGTCTTCGCAGGAGAGCTTGCACTTGCCGCCGGTCTCGGAGTAGGTTCCCCAGCCGGTCGTGTTCTTGTCGAACGTGGAGTTGGTGACCAGATTCTCTGCCGCAAAGACGCTTGCCGGCACAGCAGACGAAGCCGCTGCAGTAAGCATCATACATGCGGTCAGCACACTGAGACACTTTCTGGTAATTTTTTTCATGATAAATCCCCTCTCTGGCGCAAAAGCGCCGGACATAACAGAAGCTGCATTACGGCCCCCTCTCCGGCCGTCCGCTTTCGCGGTCATGCAGCTCTCGGTACACGGGTTCCCAGCCCGTGATTTCATTATAAACGATAAATTCGAAAAAATCCATGATGTATCAGACGGATTATATGATGTTTTGTGCAGATACAAAAATGCAATTCTTTGTTTTGTATATACAAATTCGGTATGTACGCTTTGTATATTCTGTCCAAAGAATCGCTTCATACGGACAATTTCGCGCCGCATCAGACAACTGTGAAATGATAAAAATCCGTTCTGTATATGATTTTTTGTTTTTGTTCTATGGATTTGTTGCATCGTTATCCGGCATTTTTTCTAATACTGCACAAAACTACTGCAAGGAGTATGTACGTACAAATATTCCAAAAATTGCGATTCTTATGCGCTTTGTCCATAAATTATGCGGTTTTTACATTGTTTTTATACCGACAACTTAGGTATAATGTATGTGGGATATTTTAATCCTGTCATTCAGGGGGATCTCGCAACTATTTATAGAGAAAGGATGATCTTTATGAAAAAATGGAAACGCTCTGTCGCAGGGATGATGGCAGTCGCCATGCTTGTTTCCGCGTGTCCCGTGTTCCCGGCATCCGCCGCGGCGACCGCACTCGGACTCACGCCGGCTGCCAAGGCAGACACGACCGCTCCGAAATTCAGCCACAATGAATGGACGGGCAAAAACGGCGCGGAGGACGTGTTCGCTGTCAACCGCGAAGCTGCAACACTCTCCATTGTTCCGTATCAGGATACAGATACAGCGGCAAAGGCCGTCTGGGATTACAACGCGCGTGAGGATTCCACATACATGCAGATGCTGACCGGTTCCAACGGCGGCAGCTGGGATCTCACCGTCGTACAGAATGCCGACAAAGCCTTCCCGCTGATGCAGGGCGGTGCGATGAAGCCCGGCTATTCCGCAAACCCTGCGGACGGCTGGAAATCCGTCTCGCTCCCGTGCAGCTGGACCTGTCAGGGATTCGATTTCCCGATTTATGCAAACGTCTCGCTGCCGTTCCAGAGCGCCTACGATCCGTTCGTCAGCTGCCCGGATGCACCGACCAACTATAACCCGGTCGGTCTGTACCGCAAGTCGTTTACCGTCTCCAAGGAGATGCTCGCGGACAACCGCCGCATTGAGCTGCATTTTGAAGGTGTCGAGTCCTGCTACTATGTCTATGTGAACGGCATGGAGGTGGGCTATTCCGAAGACTCCTTCAGCCCGCATCACTTCGATATCACCGATTATCTGACCGAGGGCGAGAATCTGCTCGCGGTCGAGGTACATAAATTCTGCGACGGCACATGGTTCGAGGATCAGGACATGATCTATGACGGCGGCATCTTCCGCGACGTCTACCTGACATCCCGTCCGCTGGTGCAGATCTTCGATTATTCCGTTGTGACCGATCTGGACGATACCTACACCAATGCGTCGCTCAATCTCAATGTCAATGTGCGCAACCTCGCATCGAAGGCAGTGGGTACCGGCTGGAGCATCAAGGGACAGGTTCTCTCCGAGGACGGAAAGGATATCTCCGGCGGCTTCTCTATTCCGATGTCTGAGGTCGGCTCCGGCAAGAACGCCGAGTTCAAGATCTCCCAGAAGATCACCGCCCCGAAGCTCTGGTCGGCAGAGCATCCGAACCTCTACGCGCTCATCCTCACACTGACCGACGGCGAGGGCAACGAGGTCGAGACGGTCTCCACACAGCTCGGCTTCCGTGAGATCGGCTTCACCCGCGCAAACGACGGCCCGACTTCCGGCTGGCAGCCGA
>JAFZPL010000086.1 GCA_017550355.1 Oscillospiraceae bacterium
CTATGAAAATCACGAATCTGAGCTTGCTGAAAGCAATGCAGTATGCGGACGAAAAACTTGTTGAACAGACTGCGCCGTTTGATGATGCGGACACGGACGGAATGCCCGGTACTGCAAACATTGCCGAAGTCACGCGCAAAACGCGCATTACGCGCCGTGTGATGGAGGCCGCCGCGCTCTGCGCAGCAGTGGTGTTCTGCGTGCTGGCAGTGTACGGCATTTCCCGCCTGAACCGCACCGAAAACCCGCGGACATATGCGGATTCGACGCCGGAAGAGGACGCAAAAGCCGCAAGAGAAGTCGTGAATGCCTATCTGAATGCGATTCTTGAGAACACCTCCGCAAGCCGCAAAAACGCACTTTCCCTCTCGCTGATTGAAAAACTGGATGAACTGGAAGAAAACGATGATGATCCCTATCGGTATCTGCCGGACAAGGATGATGTTCCGCAATGGTGTTCCATTCCGGACGATTATGACGGAGAAAATATGGACAGAGTGCGCGAAGAGATCAAATTCAGACAGTTGAACCGCGAATACGAATATCTAAGGGCTCTGAAGGAAGGGCTCAGTAAGGAGGAGGCAGATGAGTATTATAATCCGGAAAATGATGTGCTTCTGAATTTTTACAAGACGTTCGAGCGCTATTATGTGTTCCCCCTGACATATATGGACAAAGAGGGTGATGAGTACACCACGGATACGATCGCTGCGATCCGGATCGACACTGTATGGTATGTATATCCGTATGATCTGTTTTATTATCGGCCGCAGAAGCTGACAGACGAAGAAACGGCAGATCTTGCGAAATGGAAGCAGGAGTTTGCGGAAATGGGCTTGGAACAGTTCGCAGGCTCTCCGTTTCTGACTGACTGCCCACTGGAAGATTTTTCCGGCGACAGCCGCATTCTGGTGAAGGATTCTAACGGCGGAATATCGGAGCGCGATGCGGACACTGTGAAAAAGCTGGCAAATGTGCTGCTGAATGCACAATGGCAAAAGTTTTTTTATCAGCCCATTTTACCAGATGGAGAATATTCGGGATTTGCGCTTTATGTGTATAACGGCGGGGACAGTTATGAGTTGGAATGCAGCTCGGTCGGCAATGCCGTCAGTGTAGAATATACCAAATGGTATGAAGAAGAGGGCGATATGGAACCCACCTTCCACTCAAAGTATTTCGGTGTCTCAAAAGATGTGTATCAAGCCGCTTATCAGATTGTGGAAGAAAACCTGCCGGATTTGGACGACGCAAAAAGAATCGGGGATCCGGCACCCGGCGACAAATACCACAGCATGTATGAGTATTGGGATGCGTATTCGAAGAGGGTTATGCCCCCCGGGGATTACAATTACGAAACGATCAGGATCCGCTTTGCAGATCCGGAATATGCGCCGTATCTGCTGGAATATAACTATCACAGCTCGACGCGGGATCTGTTTGAGAGCCTTGCCTACGGTTTATGGCGGGAAGCGCCCGATGATTTGAAGCCGTCGGAAAATGACCGCATTACCGTGTATTTCTGGCAGGACGGCAAGCCGTTTTCGCTGACCTTCTGCGCAGACGCCATTGATCAGGACTGTCCGGTCATATATGAGGCAAAGGGCGAGAAAAAGGTCTATCTGATGAATAAAAATGTCCGGGAGATAGCCTATATGTTAGGAAAGAGCCATGAGACTGCGTTGAAAGAGCATTATCAGGAGCTTGTCAGCGTGGACGCAGATGTGATCACCTACGAAAGTGCATGGACAGATCTCAAAAAGTGAAGCTATGACAAGTAAACAGACAGCTTCAGCATAGGACAAAGCGAAGGCAGCAGAGGTTCTTCACCTCTGCTGCCCTTGTGTTTCACTTTTCTGGAATAGTGCTTTTTGTCCGGCTCTGCAACTCTGGTCACGGGGCAGACGCCGTTCCAGTCTCTGCGGCGGAGCTTGTCGACTGCCCGCCGCTGCTTTTTGCTCATTTTCTCATACGGCACAAATTCAGGCATCGTCTTCACCTGCCTTGAAATTGTAGATGGGACGGATGATCTCGCTGATCTCGACCGTGTCGCCGATGCAGCCGACGATCGCCTCCATCGGCTTGTACGCCATCGGGCATTCGTCGAGTGTACCGCTGCCGACGGACGTCGTGTAGATGCCCGCCATCTGCTTCTTGAACTCCGAGACCGTGAACGAAGCCTTTGCTGCGGAACGGGACATCAGCCGCCCCGCACCGTGCAGAGCCGACTGGTTCCAGTCGTCATTGCCCTTGCCGATGCAGATGAGGCTGCCGTCGCGCATGTTCATCGGAATGAGCAGCTTTTCGCCGAGCCGCGCAGAAACGGCGCCCTTCCGGAGAATCATGTGCTCCGTGTCGATATAGTTGTGTATCGTGGTGAACTGCTCCGCAATGTGGACGCCCATGCCGCGGATCAGCTCATCCATCATTGCCTGCCGGTTGAGCATCGCGAACTGCTGCGTCAGCTTCATATCATGGATATACTGCGTGAACAGCGTTCCCATCGTGTAGGCGAGCTGCTTGGGGACATCGGTGCGCTTTTCGGCATTCAGCTTCCGGAGTGCCTTTTCGATCTGCTTCTGCTTGCCTTCTGCCTTGAGCGATGCGATCAGTGCCTGCACTTCATCCCTGGAGGCGGAATTGAGCTGCCGGTAAGCCTCCTCCTGATAATACCGCGCGACCTCGACGCCGAGATGCCGCGAGCCGGAGTGGATCACCAGATAGATGCTGCCGTCGTCGCCCTGATCGGCTTCGATGAAGTGATTGCCGCCGCCGAGCGTACCGATGCTTTCAAGCATCCGCCGCACATGGATATGCTCCGTGCAGTAAAGCTGTTCGCGCTCGAAGTGTTCCGCAAAGCGGTGGATCTTCTCGCGCACCGAAAAGCCGGAGGGGATGGTGCGGTAAATGAGCTTGTCGAGCTTCTGCAGCTCAATATGCGTCTCACGGAGCCTGACGGTCTCCATGCCGCAGCCGATATCCACGCCGACGAGATTCGGAATCGCCTTGTCGGTGATAGTCATAGTCGTGCCGATGGTGCATCCTGCGCCCGCATGAACATCGGGCATGATGCGGATCTTCGCGCCTGCGCTCATGGGCTGATTGCAGAGCTGTATGATCTGGGAAACGGCACATTCTTCTGCGATCTCCGCAAAGATCTTCGCGGAGCCGTACTTTCCCTGAACTTCAAACATAAGTCTGTTCCTTTCCGGTCTGTCCGCGGAGACATAAAAAGACCGGATATTCCTGCATGCACAGAAATACCCGGCCTGTATCTGCTGTAAGGATGCGGAAAATCACCGCATATCAGCTGTCAGTCCCTGCGGGCAAACCCCATGCGTAAAAATGATATTCGTTTTTTGTAAGCTGTTTGTGATCGTAACTGTAAAATTGTTTCATGGTGTTCACCTGCCTTTCTGAAAATTTGATCTTATTATAACCGATGTGTTCTGATTTGTCAAGGGGTTCCGGAAAATTTTTTTCACGGGAACCCCTTGCTGTTTTTTGGCATATCAAGCCCCTGTGACAGAATGCTCTGCTCAATCGCCTGCCGCAGGCGGATCGTCAGCCGGTTTTTCGACGGGCTTGGGCGTCGTGGTGGTCATCTTTGTGGTGGGTGCGGGTGTTGTCGTCGTGACCGGCGGCGTGGTTGTGGTGGGCGTGGTCACCGAGGTCGTCGGAGGAAGCGTGACGGACGTAGTCGGCAGTGTTGACGTTACGCCGCCCTGCGGATTCGACGATGTTGTCACAGCGCCGTTCTTTGCCGTGGTTTTGGTGGTGGTTGTTGTCGTCTGTCCCTTCTTGGTGGTCAAGGTGGAGACTTTCGTCTGCTGTGCAAGGCTGCTCGCGTAATAAACGGTGATGGTATAGCCGTCCTTCACATTCAAAACGGAACCGACCTCCGGCTCGACGGCGCAGACATAGCCGTTCGTATAGCGGTAATCGACCTTCTCCTTGTAGTAGACGATCTGCGGCGCACCGGATTCACCGGTCTGCACATTCGCAGGGAGCGTTGTCGTTGTGGTCGTCGTTGTTGTTTTCTTGCTGCTGTTCTTCGCAGTGGTAACGGCTGCGGGCACAGCGGGTTCTTTGTACTCGATTGCCTTTGCAAAGCCGCATTCCTCAAGCTTTGCGAGATACTGGTCGAGCTTCATGCCGGAGAAATCCGGAATGGCGACATTGCAGGATCCGCGGCTGACGCGCACCTTGACCGTGCTGCCCATGACGATCGGCTCATTCGGCTCGATCTCCTGCCACATGATCACGTCTTTTTTGTATTCCTCGCTGAACTCATAGACCGGTTCAAGCGAGAGCATGCCGTCTTTCGCCATTTCTTCGCGCTTGAGCTTGAAGTCCATGCCGACGAGGCTGGGCATGGTCGCATTGTATTTCGGTTTTTCGGTGGTTTCGCTGGGGACATTGAGCGTGTTGCCCGCGGAGGAATTCCATGTGATGCTGTTCTTTCCTCCCGGCGATGTGCCGCTGTTTTCCCAGATCTGCACGAAAATGAGAATCACGAGCGCAACGATGGTCAGGAAGAGCACTGCAATGAACATCGGTACGCGGATGCGTTCAAACAGACTCGGCTCATCTGCCACGGCGCGGCCGCGGGAACCGGCATATCCGACAGCACGTTCGCCGCCTGCCGAACGGGTGCGTGTACCTGCACCGCCCGCGGAACGGGTGCCTGCGGGACGTGCGCCGCCCGCAGTACGAGTGCCTGCGCCTGTGCGTGCTCCGGCAGAACGTGCGCCGCCTGCCGGACGCTGACCGGCTCTTGCGCCTGCTGCGGAACGGGAACCGGACTGTGCCGGAAAAACGGCAGTTGAACCGGGACGCTGTTCGTCACCGGCGGCAGCAGTGCCGCGGGGCTTGGATTCCTCGGGCTCTGCGGGTGCTTCAAAGAGCAGCGTGACAAGGTCGGTGACAGTGCGTACACGGGCGGAAGCATCGAGCTTCAGACCGCGCATGATCGCCTGCGAAACGGTGTCCGGTACCTGCGGATTGACGTCAGCGGGCGGGATGAGGTTGTCATAATCGCCGCGGGAGATCGCATTGGTCGCACGCGCACCGGTGAGGATACGGTAGAGCACGGCGCAGATGCCGTACACATCGGTCCATGTTCCCTGCGAGCGGTCTGCGAAATACTGTTCCGGCGCTGCGTAGCCGTCAAAGAGCTCGGCGTCGAGCTCGGTGTCCTGCGTGCGGACGGCGGAGATGCAGAAGCCGCGGAGCTTCAGTTCGCCTCGGTCGGTGACGAAGATCGTCTCCGGAGAGAGACCTCTGTGCAGCACGCCCGCGTTGTGGAGCATGCTCAGCGAGGTGAAGAGCGGCGGGAAGATGCGCTTGACGGTGTTCCAGCTGAGCTCGCCGGCGTTCTCCTTGAGGTAGCTCAGCAGAGTGCCGCCCTCAAAATATTCGTAGACGGCGTAGGTGGTGTTGTTTTCAGCAAAGAGGTCGAGCGCGGGGTTGAGGTGCGAGAGGTGGCGGAGCCGTGCGAGCGCCTTGTTGAGCTCGGTGTATTCCGCCATGAGCGCTTTATACTGGGCAAGGTGATTGGAGTCGACATTGATTTCCGTGCTGCCCGGGACTCTGGAGCAGAGCTGTTCGGGGAAATATTCGCGGACAAGAACCTTGCAGCGGACGTGCTGGTCAAACGCGATATAAGTCACGCCTTCGCCGTTCGCGCTCTGCATCAGACCGATGAGATAGCGTTCATGAAGAACGGTGCCGGGCTTTAAATAATTGGCAAGGGTAACGCTGGTATTGTTATAACCGCAGTTCGGACAGGTGTTGACGCCGTCCTCGAGCGGTTCCATGCATTGATAGCATAATCTGTTTTCGCTCATTGATGATTTCTCCCTTCCGCAGCATGCACCGGTGCGGGAGGCGATGCGGTGTCACGGTGCAGACTGTCTCAGTATTATTCACTCTATATAATAGCAAGAAATCGGAATAAAGTCAATCGTTTTCGAGCGATTGCACCGTTTTGCTTTCAAATTGTATCTATTCTGTAAATATTTCGGTCGAAATCCCCAATTATATTCCACTTGTTTGTGCAGTGTCTACCATGAAAGCGAATAATTAATCTTTGTTAGAATATTAGAAGATATGGAGGAAATGTCAAAAACCATTGACGAAGTTTATGAAATGTGCTATAATATCAATGGGCAATAATTAAAAATTGCGCCGTGCAGTATTTTTGTGCGTAATTTGCCGGATACAAACCGTATCCGCGTGCAATTCCGGAACCGGATATGACCGGCTTGCTGCCGAAATCAAATGGAATAACAAGAATCCGGTGATGAGATGCCGAACGGATGCGGAGGCATCATACTGCATGGCCATATATTGCTCAAATGCAAGAATATTGCCCATATATTTTTGACGTAGGGGGATCATCCACAATGCACATGAAAAAAGGACTCGCCGCACTGTTTGCGGCAATGACACTGACAGCCGCACCGCTCAGCGTATGGGCGGACGTGAGCCATGACCTTGACGGGAACGGCGCACTCGACAAAAGCGACTGCACGCTGCTCTGCGATTATCTGCTGACAAACCGGCAGGATATTGCGTCGCAGCAGGCGGACTGGGACGGCGACTATGCCCTGACCGCGAAGGATCTCACGCTGATGAAGCGCGAACTGCTCAAACCGAAGCAGGATCCGCAGAATCCGCAGGATCCGCAGACGCATGTCAGCGGCAGCGAATATATGGCACAGGTCCGCAGCAATTACGTAACAGAGGTGCCGCAGGATATCCTGAATGCGAAGGGCGGCGAGCTCCAGCACATCACATATTTCTCCACGAAGGCAAACAAGGAAAAGGGCAGCTTTGTCTGGCTGCCGCCCGGATTCGATGCCTCGCAGAAGTATCCGGTGTTTTATGTCAACCACGGCATTCAGGGCAGCGAATATTCGATGCTCGGCGATTTCAAGATTCTCGAAAGCGCAGCCGGACTGATCCAGAAGGGCGAGGCTGTCCCGATGATCATCGTGTTCACGTTCATGTATACGAATCCCAACAAGGACAACTGTTCCGGCATCACGGCAGATGAGGAACCCTTCTACGATGCATTCCTCGAAGACCTGACCGACTGCCTCATGCCCTACATCGCGGAGCATTATCCGGTAAAGACCGGCAGAGAGAACACGGCGGTCGGCGGCTTCTCGATGGGCGGCAGAGAATCGCTCTATATCGGCGTTTCGCGCCCCGATGTTTTCGGCTACATTGCGGCGACCTCACCCGCACCGGGTGTCACGCCGGCGGTGGATCAGTTCTTTGCACATCCGGGCTCGATGTCCGAGGATCAGTTCCGGATCGACGCGCCGTATGAGCCGTATCTGCTGATGATCGCGGGCGGCACGGCGGACGGCATGGTCAATGTTTCGCCGGAGAATTACAGCAAGCTGCTTACGAAAAACGGAACCGATCATATCTTTATTTCCGTCCCGGGCGGCGGCCACGACGGTTCAACGGGTATCCCGCTGTTCTATAATTTCATCCGCGCACTGTTCAAGGCGTAAGGAATCGTTCCGGTGACGGACGAGGAAAATCTTTATGAAATCAATGAATTTGAACCCCTCCGCGCAGAAAAGCCTGTTTCAAAAGGCAGCAGCGAAAGCGGGAAACGATGCGTTTCAGATCGAAAACGGCGTACTGATTTCGTACTGCGGAAATGAAGAAGAAGCGATGATTCCGGCGGGCGTGACGCGCATCAGCAAGGATGCTCTGCTGAACTGCACCCGTCTGGCGGGGATCGTGATCCCGGAGAGCGTGGAGACCATCGGAGAATATGCGTTCGGCGGCTGCCACTCGCTCCGGACGATCCGTCTGCGCCCGGACGATCCGGCATTTCCGCGGGATTACAGCCTTGTGCCGTTGCTGACGGAGGAACTGAAAAACGTCTGGAAGATGCGCAGCACCGGCGATTACAGCGCATCAGCAAACATGGCGGTGAAATATCCGCTCATGATCCTGGATTATCTGCACACGCACAGCGCATCGCTCGCGGAACAGATCCGGCAGCAGACACGGAAGATTATGAAGGACTGCATCGCAAACAGAGACGTCGGAATGGTCGCTGTGCTCACGCAGGAGGAAGGGCTGTTCGATGCGGAGTGCATTGACCGGTGTATCGGCATGGCGCAGGGGCAGAGCGAGATCCTGATGCTGCTGATGAATTATAAGAATGCGCATGTCGGATTCGGGGACAAGCCGCTGAAGCTGTGACAGAAATGCCGTTTGAACCGGAATTCCGGCGGATGCTGCGTCTGCCGGACGGTCTGACGGAGATCGCTGACAATGCCTTCTGGGACTGCGAAGCGCTCTCTGCGGTCGCGCTGCGGAGAATCATCGCAGGCGGATATGCATGATTATAATGAAGAGGCGGGGGAATGATCTCCCGCCTCTTTGATTATCGCATCAGTCGCGGACAGCCCAGCAGCCGTTTGTGATGTAGGTCTCGCCGCCGGCAGTGAATTTGCCGTATCCGATGCCGTAATACTCGCCGACCGGCATATAGAACGCATGCGGCGTATAGCTGACCGTGTCGGGTTTGGCATAAGTTGTGAACGGCACGAGCAAGGTCTGGTTCTGCGCACTGGGCGTGAACGAGATCAGCTTTGCGGTGTCTGCGGCATCTCCGATCGCGGCAGAATGGATGTTTGACCATGCGGCGCCGTTGGAGCCGTCCGGCGCCATGACCGCGATCACGGCAAGCTGTCCGCTGTTTGTCCGCGTGAAAACGATATGTGCGAAATAGGTGTAGCCGGAGGATGTGTAATGCAGCGTGATGAGGATGCCGCCGCCGCATTTTGCAGCGGTTGCAGGATGAGTTGCTGAAATCATATCGCCGGAGCAGGCATTGCCGATCTCCGCAGAGCCGCCCGGCACCTTGTAGACCGCGTAATCCGAAGAAGACCACGAAAACAGCGTGTTTCCGTCTGCGTCCGCGCATGTGAGACAGCTGTTTGCCCATGTCACACGGTCAAAATAATCCGGACAGGCGTTCTCGCTGAGCCATGCCGCGAGATCTGCCATGCCGGTGATCGTTGCTTTTGTGATCGCCATGTTCATTCCTCCCTTTCTGTGTGGACGGCGGCACAGGGCGCAAATGCATTGCACCGGGCCGCTGCGAGTACGGGCGCTCTGTCATCTTTGTCGAGAGAACGCAGAAGCTGCATGAGCTGTGCATAGACATCCGGCGGCGGATCGGGATGCACAGGCTGTCCGTCGGTGATGCACGGAACACAGGCGATCTCTGCGCCGGTCGTGGTGCGGATATCGCCCGCATAGACGCCGATCAGCATGCGGCAGGTGCCGTACACCGCGGGGATCTGCACGGTATTGCCCGAAAAGAGCACGTCGCGGTACTGCGGGATGCCGCGTTCTGCAAAGACAAACCGTGCTGTCTTGGTCTCATAGGCGTCCCATTCCGCATCGAACAGGAACACGGCGCTGTAATCCGCATTCCCGCAGACGATCTCCGGATTGCCGAGCACATGTGCGGTTTTCTCCTGCACTGTAATATGAATATCCGGCATAGATGCTCCCTCCCGTGTTATTGACAGAGATATGCGGCGGAAACGTAGACGCGGGTGTTCGCGGGGATCGTCTGATTCGCAAGCAGGAGCATCGTGCCGGAATTTGTGACCGTGATGCCCATGTTCAGATTGTTTGCGACGGCAATGCACGAATTTCCCGTTCCGCTCATCGTTGTGACGGCGTGCGGCAGTCCCTGAAAGACCGCACCGGCAGTGATCTTGTGGTCGTCGCCGGGTTCTTCGTTCGCTTTCACCTTGAAGCGGATGCTTACGAGCGCGATTTTGCCGATCTTTACCCAGCCGCCCGATTCGATATCGAGCTGCCCGGCGCTGTGATCGTGGACGGAGGCGGGTTCCCACGCGGTCGGGTTCAGTGCGCCCTCCAGCGCCGAAACGCGGCCGGAAAGCGCCGTATCATCATAGTTTTCAAGTGCGGCGAGCTTTGTCTTTTCGGCGGATGTGTAATCCTCCGACGAAAGCCCCTTGCCGGTCTCCCTGTCCACCTTGCCGGACTGGAGAATGCTGATCGCATCCGCAGCATCCTCCGCAAAGCGGTCGATCCGGTCGCTGTTGGCATTGACGCGGGAAACGCTGTAAAAGTCCGTTTCTGCGTCCTTTGTGAGATGGAGAAAATCGGTCACGGTCATGAGAGAGCCCCCTTTCCGAGTTCACCGTGCGTGTAGTGCGCGAGCGTGCTGTGCGGGAGAAATCCGAGCTCCAGATGGGTGCCGTATCGGAAATGATCCTTGCCCTGCTGGACGGCGAGGAGCTCCATGAGGCGGTTGAAGCAGTCGGGCGCAGGATGATGCGGGATGCCGGCGTGATCCGTGATGCACGGCACACACACGACAGGTGCGGGTGCGGCGGTGCGGATCCCGTTTGCGGTCACACTGATCAGAATTTCACATGTTTCATGCACCGGCGGAAGCGTACAGCACCAATCCGTGAGCGGAACCGTTTCAAAAACCGGTCTGCCCTTCCTGAGATAAGCGATCTGTGCGGCGGGACCGTCTGCGCTTTGCCATTCTTCGTCCGGATGAATACAAAGGAGACAGTCGGCATTCCCGCAGATAATTGCGGGCTTTCCGCGAATCCTCGCGTATTTCTGACGGATGTCCATGTCGATCTGCTGCATGGGTTCGTCCTCCTTTCTGACAGATGCCTCTGCGGATGAGGGGCGGCAGACGGTGTTCCGCACTGCACCGTTTGCGGTACCCCTCTAATTTCAGTATAGCACGTTTGTTCGTATTTGTCAATAGTCAAAATTTCATATTCTGAAAATTATTTTTGCATGTGAAATATGATCCGGCATGTGTCAGAAACGGTCTGGGCATAAAAAAGCGCCCTGTGTCTGCACACAGAGCGCTTCCGGTTTGTCGGAACGATGGATCGGCGCCGGATAACGCAGCGCGAAATGCATTACCGTCTGGAGATGGGCTTGTATTCCTCCCAGGATTTGACGGCACGGTATGCGGGACGAATGATCTTGCTGGCGCCGAGGAGTTCCTCAAGGCGGTGTGCAGACCAGCCGGCGATGCGGGAGATCGCGAAGATCGGCGTGAAAAGCTCGTTCGGGAGCTCCAGCATGCGGTACACCAGACCGGAATAGAAATCGACATTCGCGCAGACGCCCTTGTAGATGCGGCGTTCATTTGCGATGACCTCCGGTGCAAGGCGCTCCACGCGGGAGTAAAGGTCGTATTCCTTGTGGCAGCCCTTTTCGTCCGCAAGCTGTTCGACGAAGCTGCGCAGAACGGTCGCTCTCGGATCGCTGTGGGAGTAGACCGCATGCCCCATGCCGTAAATGAGGCCGGCTCTGTCGAATGCATCCTTATGGAGCAGACGGCGCAGATACGCGCAGATCTCTTCCTCGTCCGTCCAGTCGGAAACATGCTTTTTCATGTCGTCGAACATCTGCACGACCTTCACGTTTGCACCGCCGTGCTTCGGGCCCTTCAGCGAGCCGAGTGCGGCAGCCATCGTGGAATAGGTATCCGTGCCGGAGGACGAGACAACATGCACCGTGAACGTGGAATTGTTGCCGCCGCCGTGTTCGGCGTGGAGCACGAGCGCGAGATCGAGGATCTTCGCTTCGAGCGCGGTGTACTTCCGGTCGGCGCGGAGCAGGCTGAGGATGTTCTCGGCGGGGGAGAGCGCGGGATCCTGCTGGTGCAGGAAGAGACTCTGATCGTTCTTGTAGTAACGGTATGCCTGATATCCGTAGACCGCGATCGAGGGGAACTGCGCGATCAGCTGGATGCACTGGCGCAGCACGTTCGGGATCGAGGTGTCGTTCGGGTTGTGGTCGTAGGAATAGAGCGCGAGAACGGATTTTGCAAGCGTATTCATCATATCTTCGCTCGGCGATTTCATGATGACGTCGCGTGTGAAGGTGGGCGGGAGCGTGCGGCAGCTGCGGAGCAGTGCGGAAAATTCTTCGAGCTGTTCCCTGGTCGGGAGCTGACCGAACAGCAGCAGATAGACCGTCTCCTCATAGCCGAAGCGGTTGTCCTTGATGAAGCCGTTCACGAGATCCTCAATATGGTAGCCGCGGAACAGGAGCTGGCCGTCGCCGAGCTGTGTTTCGCCGTTGACTTCAACGCCCGGAACGATCTGGCTGACGTTCGTCAGGCCGGCGCAGACGCCCTTTCCGTTGATATCTCTGAGACCGCGCTTGACATCATATTTTGAATAGAGCTCCGTGTCGATCTGATAATTGGCTCTGCAAAGCTGAGAGAGCTCTTCAATTCTGGTTTGTACGGTAAAGCGGTTCCATTCCCCCATATGCGGTGCTCCTTTCTGAAAAATAATGTCTGAATGATAATTTTAAACCTGTCTCCATGCTTTTCGTTATGAAGACAGGTTCGTTATGTATATTATAGCATGGATTCTACTATTTGTCAAGACGGCATACTTCCATTTTGTCCAGTTTTTTTAAAATTCTGTAGATTTTTTCCTGTGCTGCCGGATCGGGCGGGGCGGATCATTCCGCGTCTGCGTCCTCCTCCGGCAGGATCCCTTCGTGAACGGCGAGTCCGATGATCTCGTCGGCAAAACATCCGAGCGTTTCGGAGCCCTCATGCACCGCCTGCATTCTGGCGCGTACCTGTTCCGCGGTGATGCCGTGCTCCTTCCAGGATTTTCCGCGCTTGGTATAATTGAGCATCAGCGGCTGGATCCGGTCGAGTGACAGGGCAAACCGTGCTTCAGGCGTGCTGCCCTCCTCAAATTCCTCCCAGAGTGTGCGGAATTCGTCGCGCAGGTCGGCGGGGAGCATGCCGAACAGACGGTCTGCGGCACGCTGTTCGCGGTAGGTCTTGGTGGCGTTGCCGACTTCGTCGTAGGCATAGGTATCGCCCGCTTCGATCTCGACGACGTCGTGGATCAGCACAGTCTTGAGCAGCTTGGTGAGATTGACCGGCTCATTGGAATACTCATGCAGCACGATCGCGAGCATGGCAAGGTGCCACGCATGCTCCGCGTCGTTTTCGCGGCGGTCTTCGGAGAGCACATAGGTCTGCCGGAAAATGCTCTTCATCTTGTCCATTTCGATCAGGAAGCGGATCTGCTCCTGAAACCGCAGAATTTCTTCGTCTATCATATATTGAACCCTCCGTTGACCGGCAAGACCTGACCGGTGATGAATCTGGCCTGTTCGGATGCGAGAAAACCGATCGCCGCAGCAACCTCCTCCGCATGGCCGATGCGGGAAAGCGGCGTTTCCTCTGCGAGCGTGCGCATGGTCTCTTCGGAATGCGCCTGGTTCATTTTGGTGTCGATCACGCCGGGCGAAACGCAGTTGACGCGGATGCCCGAGGGGCCGACCTCCTTGGCGAGCGCCTTGGTGAAGCCGATGATCGCGGCTTTGGAGGCGGAATAATGCACCTCGCAGGCGGCGCCGACCTCGCCCCAGACGGATGAAACATGGATGATGCAGCCGTGCTGGGCGCGGAGCATCAGGGGCAGGACGCGCTTGGTCGTGTGGAGCGTGCCGCCGACGTTGATGCGGAACAGACGGTCGGCATCTTCGTCGGTGATATCCTGAAACAGACCGGTGAGCGATGCACCGGCGTTGTTGACGAGCAGGTCGATCTTGCCGAATTTGCGCGTGACATCGCCGACCATGCGGTCGATCTCCTCAATGCTGGAGAGGTCGGCGGAGACGGCGTGACCGCGCAGCTCTGCCGCGAGAGCCTCGGCGCGGTCCTGCTGTGTGTTGTAGTGCAGAACGACGGTATAGCCGTCGTTTGCGAGCCGGCGCGCGGCGGCAGAACCGATCCCGCCCGATGCGCCTGTGATAAGTGCGATCATATACATCCTCCGTATGAATCTCTGTGTCTCTTTTAGAATCCGCTTGCTTTTTCGCCGTAATTATGGTATAATAGGAGTATCCTGTCATAGAAAAGAGGGAAACGAATGGAACAGTCGAAGCTGGACCGCATCAATGCACTGGCGCGGAAGCAGAAAACGGTCGGACTGACGGACGCCGAAAAGGCAGAACAGCAGGTGCTCCGCGACGAATACCGTGCGGCATTCCGGCGCAGTCTGACGGCATCGCTTGACAACACGGTGCTGGTGGACGAAAAGGGCAATGTCATCCGGCACCTGCGAAACAGCAGAAAAAAGCCGGATTAACTGCGGAACGTATTCAGATACATATTTATTTTATCACAGATATGACTGAGTGTCAAGTATTCTGCCGATAAAAATAAGGAGGCCGGCAATGGGATTTCATATCAAAAACGGCGTTTTGCTGAATTATATTCCCGATAACCCTGCAAAGCCGGCCGAAGAGCTCGTGATTCCGGACGGCGTGACGGAGATCGGCAGGAATGTGTTCATCGGCAACAAAACACTTCGCCGCGTGCAGCTGCCGGACGGACTGCTGAAAATCGGTGACAGCGCCTTTTACGGGTGCGCCGCGCTCAGGGAAATCACGCTGCCGGAAGGACTCGTTTCCGTCGGCGTGACCGCGTTCGGCGCGTGCAAGGGGCTTCGGTGGCTGCAGCTGCCGGATTCTCTGCGCGAGATCGGCTCGAACGCGTTCGGCGGGACGGAGTGGCTCCGGTTTGCGGATCCGCTGATGATCGGCGGGGATATCCTGATCTGCTATGCCGGATCGGATGAGGAGCTGATTTTGCCGGACGGGCTGCGCGTGATCGCGGCAAATGCGCTGAAACGGCAGCACAGACCGCCGGAACGGGACGTGCTGCGGCGTGTCGTGATTCCGGAGGGCGTCGAGGAGATCGGTGAGCAGGCGTTCCGTGACAGCGCCGCGCTGGAGGAGATCGTCCTGCCGCAGAGTCTGAAAACGATCGGGGAAAGCGCGTTCATCAACTGTACGCATCTGCGGTCGGTGAATCTGCCGGAGGGGCTGACTGTGATCCCGCACAATCTCTTTTACGGCTGTCAGGCGCTCACGGAGATCCGGATCCCGCAGTCGGTCACGGAGATCGGCGCGAATGCGTTCTATTTCTGCACGGCGCTGCGTTCGGTCAGTCTGCCGGCACATCTGTCCCGCATCGGCGCTGCGGCGTTTGCGGAGTGCAAGGTGCTGTCGGAGGCGGAAATTCCCGTGCAGACTGTGGAGATCGGCGCGAATGTGTTTCAGCATACGCCGTGGGAGGCGGATTATCCGGCGGATTTCATCATCCACGGCGATCTGCTCATGAAATACAAGGGAACGCAGCAGACCGCACATGTACCGGAGCAGGTGCGCAGGATCGGCGACAGGGCGTTTGAGGGCAGAAAGATCACGGAACTCGTGCTCCCGCCGCATCTGACGGAGATCGGCGCCTATGCGTTCAGCGGATGCGGACAGCTCAGGGAGATCGTCGTTCCGGCATCCGTGCGCATCATCGGCGAGAATGCATTTGGGGCATGCCGGGCGGCGGAGCATGTGCGGTTTGAAGGCTCGCTGCCGGACTGCGGCAAGGATGCGTTTGCTGCCATGGAATCGCTTGCAGAGATGCAGTTCCCGGACGGGACGGTGCAGCTTGCGGAATATCAGCGCAATTCCAACTGGGGCTATTATTACCGGAATCTCATCAACCGCATCCTGACCTGCGCGGTCGCAAAAAAAGATATCAATCAGGTTGCTGCACAGATGATGCTGGACTGCTTCCGTGCTTCCCATGCGCCGTCGACAGCCAAAATGATCCGCAGATTCGCCGACACCGTCTTTATGCAGCTTGACAAGGCGGGCGACACGGAACGGATCGTCTGCCTGCTCTCCCGGAAGGAGCTGGTGACCGAAAAGATGCTGGATAAAATGCTGGAATATGCGATCGCCGCGGCGCTGAAAAACGGTTCTGCGGAGCACCAGATGCTCGTGATGCGGGCGAAGGAGGAGCTGTTCGGCATGAAGCAGAAACGCTTCAAGCTGTGAGGAGGACTGCCCGTGGGATTTGAGATCAGAGACGGCGTTCTGACACGGTATCTTCCGGAGGACGGAGGGGAATCCGCTGTCACGGTGCCGGAGGGCGTCACGATGATCGGAGAAGCTGCATTCCGCGGGAGTGCGGCGGCGGAGGTCATCTTCCCGCAGACGCTTGTGCAGATCGGGAAAGATGCGTTCAGGGATTGTCCGCTTCTGAAAGAGGTGCGGTTTCCGGCATCTGTCCGGAAGATCGAAAAATGGGCATTTCAGCGCTGTGATGAACTGCATTCGCTTGTGTTTGAACGGGAGATTCCGGGCAGCATAGAACACGGCGCATTTTATGATTCCGCGCATATTCAGCGGATCCGGTGCGGCAGCAGCGTGATGGAGCTGGAACCGTATTTTGCAGATCTGGCGATTTCGGTCAAGTATACGCGGGTGTATCCGGATATGCTGCTGACCGGTGCGATCCGTTATTCTGATCTGGATGACAGAATGATCCGCATGATGTTTGATTTTTATGCCTTATTCCATTCCTTTCAGATCAAATGGGCATTCCGGGACAATGCTTATTATCTTGTGAAGCGCCTCACCGAACAAAATGATACAAAACGGCTGGTGACAATGCTGCGGAATCACGATCTTGTGGATCAGGATACGGTCAGTTCCGCGCTGAAGCATCATGACCTTCTGGCGGAGATGATCCTTGATTATTATGAGAAAAAGCATCTGATCGAGATGATTCCCGCGATACAGGAATATGCACATCTGTTTTTTGCGGCATTTGTGCGGGAGGATCACATGGAACGGGCGGTATATCTGCTGGATCACAGCGAACTGCTGACAAAAACGGCAGCCGAAAAGATGGTGGATACTGCGATCGCGTATACACAGGCGGGCGGTTCCGCGGAGTATCAGATGCTTGCCATGCGGGCGCTGGAGCGGTTTTCCGGCGCAGAGCAGAAGCGGTTTCGGCTGTAAGGAGGGAACAGGTTGGCGTTTGAGATCAGAGACGGCGTTCTGATACGGTATCTTCCGGAGGACGGAGGGGAATCCGCTGTCACGGTGCCGGACGGTGTGACGGAGATTGCGCGGAATGCGTTCTGCGACTGCCGGACGCTCCGGGAGATCCGTCTGCCGGAGGGGCTGCGCGTGATCCGGCGGAGTGCTTTCAACAGCTGCTTTGCGCTGCGGGAGATCCATATTCCGGAGACAGTCACGGAGATTGAAGCGGACGCGTTTTATCTTTGCAGGTCGCTCAGCGCGGTACGTCTGCCCATGCATCTGAAACACGTCGGCGTGAACGCATTTGCGCGGACGCAGTGGGCGCAGGAATATTCCGGCAGCTGCATCGTGTCCGGCGAATGGCTCCTGAAATACAAGGGCGATGCGGAATATGCCGTGATCCCGGAAACGGTGCGCTTTATCGCGGACGGTGCATTCGCAAACAGCGGTATCCGTTCGGTCACATTCCCGCCGCGGCTGGAAACGATCGGAGAACGCGCCTTCGCACTGTGCAGCAGACTGGAAGCGCTGCGCTTTCCGGAGACACTGCGGCAGATCGGCGCAAACGCGTTTTATTTCTGCAATCACCTGAACCGGATCGAATTTGCGGGCGATGTGCCGCAGGCGGGCGCGGATGCGTTCTTGCTGCATGCAAAGGTGCATACAATCTCGGTGCGCGGAAGGCCATTCGTGCCGGATTGCTACTATATAGAGCGGAGATGGAAGGACTGGCTGTGCTTCGGCGTGGAGACGGTGCTTTCGGCGGGCAGGAACACATTCGGGCATCTGGACTATGTCGATCCGGAAAAATGCCGGATGGCACTGGATTTTTACCGCTTCCATGCAGTGCCGCAGCTGCGGGATGCGATGAAAGAGGGCATCACCGCGATGTGGGTATCCTGTATGAATGCACACCGCACGGATCTGCTTGCACAGATGGCAGACCTGCCGGAGCTCTTTCCGCAGAAGGAGGCGGAGCGGCTGCTGCGGCTCACGATCCGGTATGCGGAAATCACAGGTACGCTGGAACCGCAGATGCTGATTATGCGCGTGATGCGGGCGGTTTCCGGCGAAGCGGACGACAGGATGCAGTTGTGACAGGAGGAGAATCGGATGGCAATGCAGATCAGGGGGGATGTGCTTGAAGCATATATCCCGGAAAAACAAACCTCCCGCGTGCGGGTGCCGGAGGGCGTGCGGATCATTGCAGGCGGCGCATTTTCCGGCACGGATGTCGAGATTGTGCGGTTCCCGTCCGGACTGGAAAAAATCGGAAAGGAAGCATTTTCCGGCTGCCGGCAGCTGACCGGACTGGTGTTTCCGTATCTGCTCTGCCGGATCGGTGAGAGCGCGTTTGAGGAATGCGGCACGCTCCGCTCCGTGGAGTTCACGGGGCCTGTTCCGGAGATCGGAAAATTCGCGTTTTACGGGGACGCGCAGATCAGCGAGATCCGCTACGGCGGCAGCGTGCAGGATCTCACGCAGTATTACAGGGGCGAAAATGTCCCGGTCAAATTTATGCGGCGCTATCCGGATATGCTGCTGACGGGCAATATCCGGCAGATCAATATCGACAAGTACATCGTCAGAATGATGCTCGATCATTATGAGCTGACGCATTCGCTGCAGATCACGCAGGCGATGCAGAGATGCTTTTGTGATATGTTTGAGGAGCTGACCAAGCGGAACGATGCCGGACGCATCGCCAGACTGCTCTCGCACAGGAAATTCCTGAACGCGGAGAACGCAGAGCGGATGCTGGAATTCGCGATCCGGCATACACAGCTGACGGGCAATGCGGAGCCGCAGATGCTCGTGATGCGGGCGGCTGCCGATATTCTCAGCAGCCGGACGATCAAATTTCACCTGTAAGGAGTAAGGAAGAAACATGAATATCAAAGAGGCAAAGGAACAGATCATGCATACTGTGCAGTCCTATCTGGCACAGGATGAATACGGCAGATACGAGATCCCCGTGAACAAGCAGCGCCCGGTCTTTCTGATGGGGCCTCCCGGCATCGGCAAAACGGAGATCATGTCGCAGGTGGCAGGCGAGCTGGGCATCGGTCTGCTCTCCTATTCGATGACGCACCACACGCGGCAGTCGGCGCTCGGTCTGCCGATCATCAAGCAGAAAAACTATTTCGGCAAGGAATATGATGTTTCGGAATACACCATGAGCGAGATCATCTCCTCGGTCTATGAGATGATGAAGCGCACGGGCATGAAAAACGGTCTGCTCTTCCTCGATGAGATCAACTGCGTTTCCGAGACGCTTTCGCCGATCATGCTGCAGTTTTTGCAGTACAAGGTCTTCGGCGGGCATAAGGTGCCGGAGGGATGGATCGTCGTCACGGCCGGCAACCCGCCCGAATACAACAATTCCGTGCATGAATTCGATATCGTCACATGGGACAGACTGAAGCGCATCGATATTGAGCCGGATTATGCCGTATGGAAGGAATACGCCTACATGGCGGGCGTGCATCCGGCGATCATGACCTACCTCGAAAACAAGCAGCAGCATTTCTATGTGATCGAGACCACCGCGGACGGCAAATCCTTCGTGACGGCACGCGGCTGGGACGATCTTTCGCGCATCATCCGGCAGTATGAAAAGCAGGGCATCAAGGTCGATATCAATGTGATCGCGCAGTATCTCCAGAATGAAAAGATCGCGCGGGATTTTTCGATCTATTATGATCTCTACAAGAAATATCAGAGCGACTATCAGGTCGACAAGATCCTGAACGGCACGAGCGCACCGGAGATCCTCGAACGTGCCCAAAAAGCGGCATACGACGAGCGCTTCTCGCTGATCGGTCTGCTGCTGGAATATGTCGGCAGGGACGCGAAGATCATCATTCAGACCGAGGATACGCTTGCCGCACTGATGAAGCAGCTGAGCGAGGTCAAGCAGAAGAGCCGCGCACAGTCCGTCGACGGGCTGATCGAGATCGAGATCGACAACGTGCGCTCGCAGCAGAAGCGTCTTGCGGCGGCAAACGCCCTTTCGCAGCAGGACAGCGACCGCTTTGTGATGCAGCGCAAATTCCTCGAAAGCTATCTCAAGGAGGCACGGCTGCATCCGGAGGATATGTTCGAGGCGGTGCGCACCAAGTTCAATGCTGACGCGGAGCGCCATGAGCGCAACTGTGCGGCGGCGAAGATCCACTATGACAATATGTTCTCGTTCTGCGACGATGCGTTCGGCAAGGACAGCCAGCAGCTTCTGATCCTTGTGACGGAGCTGGTCGCCAATCCGTTCATTGCGAAGTATATCGCAACAAAGGGATGTCCGGCGTATTTCGCGCACGACGAGCAGATGCTGTTCCACAAGCGGAATCTCGACATCATCAAGGGCTTTGAGAAGCTGAATATCCACCTGAAATAAGGAGCGTCTATGGAGCGGGAATATGTAGAGCGGGCGATCGCGCTCGCAGAACAGATCCTCACATTATCGCGCAATTCGCTGTTTGTCAATCTGCGGTTCCTGGAAAATGCGCTGGGGCGCTTTGAGCTCTGCCCCTATCCGGGAACGGTCGGCACAGACGGATCGTGCATCTTCTATCAGCCGTTTCATATCATGAAGCGGTACCGGGAAGCGGAAAAGCTGGTCGTGCATGATTTCCTGCATATGGTGCTGCACTGTGTCTACCGCCACAGCTTCGTTTCGCTGAATGTAGACAGAGACCGCTGGAATCTGGCGTGTGATATCGCTGTGGAAGCCATCATTCTCGATCTTTCGCTGAATTTCATCGACAATGAGCATGTTCACGAGAAAAAAACCGAGATCATGAAGCTGCAGAACGAGCTGCGGCTGGTCTCGGCGGAGCGCATCATGGATTATCTCCAGAAAAAGGTGACGGATGTCGAGGTGGAGAACCTGAGCCGCATTTTCTCCGTGGACGACCATGAGATGTGGTATCAGCCGCCTGTGTTCCGCCTGAATATGGTCGGGACGGTCGCGGCGATGCTTGCGGATGAGACGAAGGACGGACAGGAAGGCGGCAGCGAAGGCAAAGAGGGTGAAGGCGGCGGCGATGAAAAAGACGGTGACGGGCAGGGCGGCGCACAGGGCGAATCCGGCAGCAGCAATTCCATTTCGTCGTGGCTCGAAAGCCGGAAATCGCTTTCACAGCTCTGGCGCGATGTGTCTGAGCAGATCGTCAAGGGCTTTGAGGATTTCCAGAAGCATATCGGCACACTGCCGGGCTCTGTGATCGATTCGCTGAAGGAGCTGAACCGCGAGCGCTACGATTACACGGCATTCCTGAAGAAATTCGCCGTGCGCGGTGAGGTGATGCGGCTGGATCCGGATGAATTCGACTACAACTTCTATTCCTACGGGCTGAGTCTCTACGGGAATGTTGCGCTGATCGAGCCGCTGGAATACCGCGAGGAGCACCGCATCCGTGAATTCGTGATCGCGATCGACACCTCCGGTTCCGTCCGCGGGCCGCTTGTGCAGAAATTTCTCACCAAGACCTACAATATCATGAAGAGCATGGACAGCTTCTTCACGAAGATCAATGTGTGGATCATCCAGTGCGATGTGGTGATTCAGGATGCGGCGAAGATCACCTGCCAGGAGGAATTTGACGAATATCTGCGGAATCTTCAGCTCAAGGGCTTCGGCGGAACGGATTTCCGGCCGGTGTTTGAGTTTGTCAATCAGAAGATCGACGAAAAGGAGTTCCAGAATCTGAAAGGGCTGATCTATTTCACCGACGGCTACGGCATTTATCCCGAATATCCGGGCGGGGAGGTGCATGAGCCGGATTATCCGCACCGCCGTCCGCATTATGATACGGCATTCGTGTTCATGCGGAGCGAGTACGATCCTTCGCTGGATATGCGGGTGCCGCCCTGGGCGATCAAGCTGATTCTGGAGGATCAGGATCTGGAGAGCGAACCGGTACAATTATAAATATAATAGCAAAGCGGATATGCCGTCGGTCAGCATATCCGCTTTTTGTTCGGTTTATCCGTCAGCGTCCTCGTCGTCCGCATCCTCCGGCAGCAGTTCCCGGTACTGCTCGATCTTGTTGTTCCGGAACTGCTCGATCTCCGCAAGACGGTGCCTGCTGCGTTCGTTCTCCGTTTCCAGGAAATGCTCGTAGACCATCAGCAGAAGCTGTCTGGTCTCCGGCAGCAGATCCTGTTCCGCCAGGGAACGCGTGCGGTCGAGCGTGAAGCTGTGCGAGGAATGTGCGCTGACATCCGTGAGCTTGCCGATGAATGCATCCGGAATCCGTTCCCGCACTTCCTCCGCGGAGCTGGCGATGATCTTGAGAAGCTCCACGGCGGCATCGGCATAATAATACGCATTTGTCTGCTTGTCTTTTCCTTTCATACATCAACCTACTTTTTTAATAGCCGATCCGCCGTTCGTCCCTGGCAGCTGCGGAAAGGCTGTTTTTCTGCCGGAATGCGTCTGCGCCGAGATCCTCTGCGCGGAGGATTCCGTCGTGCTGCGGATCTGCTGCGGTCGTGTAATCCCATGCGGCTGTCCGCGCCCACTGTACGGTCTGCATGATGCTGACGGCGCCGCTGCAGGAGCGGACGGTCTCCGTGATCTGTTGCCGTGCATCCGGCGAGAGCGTCAGGTGATAGGGCTCGACGGCGGCAGCGAAGATATCGGCGTATGCCTCCGGCGAGACAGCCTGCGTTTCGGCAATGCGGCAGTGGCAGCGCGGCGAAACGGTCTCATGCAGCGCGGGCAGATGCTCCGGACTGCACAGAAGCACGAAAACAAACGCATTTTTGCGGCTTTCCATGCACTGCATCTGGATATTCCACCAGTCCGGATCGGCGCGGAGCACTTTGAGCGATTCCGCACGGATGAGGATCACGCCTGTGGTGATGTGGAGATCGGCGGAGAGATACCGGAGCCAGCCGCTGAGGGAGTGGCGGTACTGTCCGAAGCGGTCGGAGAGACCGATGCGGCGCATCTCGTTTTCGGAGACATGTTCTTCTGCGGTGATGCTGAGGAGTACGCAGGCATCCTGCAGCGGATCGAAAACGCCGTCCTGTTCCAGCGCGTGCAGGAGCATTTCGCCGGCGTCGCTGAGCGTGTCTGCGTGGAGATCGCAGCCGCAGAGATAGATGGGCGCGAGCGGCGTCACCTGTTCCGTTCCGACGGATGCGGCGGCGCGTGCGATCTCATCACGGATCATTTGCAGCATAGGAGCACCTCGTTTCTCATGAAAGATCGAACAGATCGGCAAGCTGATCCTCGGAGGACTTTTTCAGCAGCGAGATCATATAGCTCGGCAGGGAGAAGAAACGGATCTTCGTGTCAGACGATTCCGGCATCACAGCGGGCGGGATCTTCGACTGGGAAAAGACGGAGAAATCCTTTACCGATGAGAGATAGGGGAGGCAGTTTGCGCGGAGAATGAGCGCCTGACTGTCGATCCAGCCGATCGTGAGGTGCTGGAGCTGTGTGACGGAGATCGCGGGGACAGCGGCGCCGCGGTGATCCGTGACGGTGCCGCAGAGCTCGGAGATCTCCCTGAGCAGCGCAAGCTCGCGGCAGGCGAGGTAGATCCAGTTCTTGCAGTTGGATTTGATGGTCTCCGCGTCGTCCTCGTACATGGAGGTCAGCTGCTGCTTGCTCTGCACGATGAGCATGAAGCGGATATTGCGGGAGCGTGCCGCAGAGATCATCGCGGGCATATCGGAGATCTTCGGAAAATTGGAAAACTCGTCGAGAATGAAATTCAGGCGGTTCGGCAGTCTGCATTCGGGGAACTGCTGCGCCTTGGAGATCGTGTATTCATAGAACTGCTTCACGAAAATGCTGACGAGGAAGTGGAAGGTGGTCTTTTCGTCCGGCGTGATGAGGTAGAGCACGGTCTTTTTCCGGAGCGCCTGTTCAAAGTCGATCTCGGACGCGGAGATCATCGACATCAGCTGCTGATTGATCGTGAAGGCGCGGCACATGGTATCGAATGTGGCGAGGACGCTGTTGAGCGTTTTTTCGGTGTTGCGCAGCGAATAGACGGACGCGAGCTTGGTGCGCACGAATGAACCGGGCTGGAAGGTGCGGACGAAATCCCAGAAGACATTTGTGCCGTCGTCGCGGCTGCCCTCCAGCTCAATATAGCCGCGCATGGTGAGAACGCTTTTCATATTGATCTTGGCGGGGTTCGTTTCACATTCAAAGAGCGCGTAGATCAGACCGATCAGGAGCTCTGCCGCCTGATTCTCCCAGAAAACGTCGTCGCGGTGGTGGACATCCATTTTGAGGATGTTGGCGAAATCGGTGATCATTTCCATGGCGCGGTCGCAGACGCCGTTCTTGAAATACATGAAGGGGATATAGAGCGGGTTCCACTTGCTGCTGCGGTTCATATCGCGGAGATTGAACGTGCAGATCTCATAGCCCTGCTGCTTGAGAAAGCCGGAGGTGTAGTTGTAGATCTCGCCCTTGGGATCGGAGATGACCATGGATTCTCCGGCGTTGCCGAGCGCATAGACTGTCGGGATGCAGAAATTGCGCGTCTTTTTGGAGCCCGTGTTGCCGAAGATGAGCGTATGGTTATCGGAATCGTCGGTGTAGATCGTCTGGGAGCGCACCAGAAGCGGGACACCGGCGCGTTCGCATTCCTGATCGGCGCGGTGTGCAGTGAGATCTCTGGTGAAATCCTGCTCGGAGGCAAACACATCGTTGACATTCGGTGAATACTTCATAATGCGTGATCCTTTCTGAAAGTGTTTTTCTTATTGTAGCATATCCCCCTGCTTTTGTCAATAGATCATTATGCCCCCTGCATGTGCTGACGGGTACTGCACGCAGAGAGAAATTTTCTCCGGCGAAAAAGGGCTGTACAACTTCAATTTTCTGAAAAACATACAAAATGACAAGTTTTTCTTCAATTTGTCTACCTCGAAGCATACTTCTATTTCAGCTGTACGGATTAAATTTCGTCACATTGCATAAATCTGAACAATGAGAATTAGGCGAACAACCAAATATCTTGTGATCATGTCAAACATGTCTTTACAAATCGGGGAAAATGTGCTATAATACAACTATACAAATTCGGTTCCGCAATCTGTACGGGATCAGAAGGAGGTTCATTATGGAGGATTACAAATATCTCGCGATCGTCAAATGGGCAAAGGAATATATAGCAACAGAACATCTTCAGCCGAACGACCGCTTCCTTTCGGAGAAGGAACTCTGTGAGATCCACGGTGTCAGCCGTCAGACCGTCCGTCAGGCACTCAACTGCCTCGAAAGTGAAAACATCATCTGCCGTCTCCGCGGCAGCGGTACATTCGTCAAGGGCGGCATCACCAAGGCACCCGTGCGCGATATGCGCATCGGCGTGATCTCGACCTATTTCAGCGACTACATCTTCCCGCACATCGTCACGGGCATCGAATCCGTGCTGAATGAAGCGGGCATCGCCATGCAGCTTTCCATCACGCACAACCTCGTGAGCGAGGAGGCGCAGGCGCTCAAGACCATGATCGCAAACGGCGTGCAGGGACTCATCGTGGAGCCCTCCAAGAGCGCACTGCCGAACCCGAACACCGCGCTCTATCAGGAGATCCGCAATCACCGCATCCCGCTGGTCTTCTTCAATGCGAAGTATCCGTGGGCGGATTTCCCGCTTGTCGCGATGGACGACGAAGCGGCTGGCAAGATCGTGACCGATTACCTCTTCCAGTGCGGTCACAGCAAGATCGCGGGCTTCTTCGCGCTCGACGATATCCAGGGACACAAGCGCTATGCCGGCTATATGAAGAGCTGCCTGGAGCATGATATCCGCACCGCCGAAAAGGATGTCTTCTGGTTTGCGACCTCTGAGCGCAACCACATCTTCAATTATGCGGAGTCCCGCATCCTCTCGATCCTGTACCAGTCCACGGCAGTTGTCTGCTACAACGACAAGCTCGCCGTGAATCTGCTGCGCTTCTGCCGCGAACACGGCATCAATGTGCCGGACGATCTCTCTGTCGTCGGCATTGACGACTCCAAGTATGCATCCATCTGCGATGTCCCGCTGACCACGGTGCGCCATCCGCATCAGGTGCTCGGCGAGGCTGCCGCAAGGGTGCTGATCGACCAGATGAATTCGACACATGACAAACCGGAGGATAAGATCTTTGTTCCTGAGCTGGTCGTGCGCGATTCTGTGCGTACGACGCCGGAAGGGCGCAGTCTGGAAAAATAAGGCGGTGATCGGCTATGGCACAACCTCCTTCCGGCGGCTGCTGCGACGTCAGCCGGATCAACACGCAGAAAATCGAACATCTTCTGCAAAGCGGAAAGCTGGAATCATGCCGTGAGACGGTGGAGCTGTTTCTGCAGGAGATCAATTTCCGCAGCCTGGAATCGCTGATGCTGCGGCTCTATGTCACGATGGATATCTATATTGCAGCGCGGAGCTTTTCGCGCGAGATCGGCATCGAAAACGAGCTTTTCGTTGCGCGGTTCGGCAGCATTGACGAGATCTCCGGCAAAATGCAGACGGTTGACGGTACAACCCAGTTTCTGCATGAGATGCTCGAACAGTGCATCCACTGGCGGATCGAAGCGGCTTCGGGCGGCGGCAATGAGATTATCACGCGGGCAAAAGAGTATATCGACAGGAACTATATGAATGAGGATCTGTCGCTGCGGATCGTTGCGGACACGGTCGGGCTGAGTCCGTCGTATCTCAGCGCGGTGTTCAAGCGGGAAATGAAGCAGAATTTCTCGGAATACCTGACAGAAGTCCGCATCCGTCACGCAAAGGAGCTCCTCTGCTGCACATCCAAGCTGATCTATGAGGTGGCGTATGCAGTCGGCTTCCGGGATTACAGATATTTCGGACAGATTTTCAAAAAACAGACGGGACAGACGCCGCGGCAGTTCCAGAGCAGTACAAATGTATGCTGATTGTATGCTTCCGGAATTGCGAATCGTAAAAATTCAAACACTTCCCGTAAAATTGTTAGTATAAATGTACGGCGCTCTCGTGTATAATGTAAATACAAGTTGACGGGACAGACCGTCACAACAGAATTGGGGAATTCAGAAACACATCACCGGAAAAGGAAATTTGGCAAAGAAAAACCAGAAGGAGTGAATTTTCAAATGAAAAAGTTCAGAAAGATGATGTCTGCATGTGCAGTCATCGCAATGTGCGGCGCGGCACTCACCGGCTGCGGCACCGACGGCGGTTCTACCCCTGCTTCGAGCACTGCGGCAACCGCTGCTGCTTCCACCGCTGCTTCTACTGCTGCGGCTGATACCACGGCTGCGGCTGATACCACGGCAGCACCGGCTACCACGGCGGCGGATACCACCGCTGCTGCACAGACAACCGGCGGCGGCTCCGGCGAGCTGATCAAGGTCGGCATCATCAACAACGACCCGTCGGAATCCGGCTACCGTACTGCGAATGACAGAGACCTGAACAATGCATTCACCAAGGAGAACGGCTTCGATGCAAAGTTTGCATACGGCAAGACGAACGACGAGCAGATCAACGCTGCAAAGAAGTTCATCCAGGACGAAGTCGATTATCTGCTGCTCTCCGCTGCGGACACCGCAGGCTGGGACGGCGTGCTCAAGGATGCACAGAATGCTGACGTCAAGGTCATCCTCTTCGACCGCGGCATTGATGCAGATGAGAGCCTCTACGAAGCATCCATCGTTTCCGATATGGAAAAGGAAGGCGCAACCGCAGTCGAGTGGCTGAAGAGCCAGAACCTCGACAAGTATGAGGTCATCCACATTCAGGGCCAGATGGGTACCGCTGCGCAGAAGGGCAGATCCAAGGCACTGAACGAGACCGCAAAGGAACTGAACTGGACGATCGTTGCACAGCAGACCGCAGACTGGTCTACTGACAAGGCACAGCAGATCGTGCAGAGCGTGATCGACTCCAAGAAGTCGTTCAACGTCATCTACGCAGAGAACGATGACATGGCAAAGGGCGCTGTTGCTGCACTGGACAAGGCAAACATCTCTCACGGTGTCGGCAAGGACGTTATCGTCATGGGCTACGACTGCAACAAGTGGGCGCTGCAGGAGCTGAAGGCGGGCAACTGGAACTATGACGGCCAGTGCAACCCGTTCCAGTCTTCTTACCTGATCGACGTCATCAAGAAGCTCGAAAAGGGCGAAAAGCTCGAGAAGAAGAAGATCGTCATGGACGAGAAGGGCTTTGACGCTTCCACCATCACCGACGCGGATGTTGAGAAGTACGGCATCTGATTACAGTCAAGGATTGAAAACCGGTTCATCCGCTTAGGGGGAAATATATAACGAAAAGAGGGCGCGGGCGGCATAGCGAACGATATGTCATTCGCGCCCTCATAATACAAAAATTACGGTGTGATATGCTGCATATCATTCCGGAAAGACGGTTGCCGCAGACAGGATTCAACTTTGAAAACAACGTATCACCGAAAAACGGCGATACCCCAATATATAAAATAGAAAAAAGGAGGGATTTGAATGTCCGATCAGACAGTGCTGCAGCTCAGCGGGATCTATAAATCCTTTCCGGGTGTCAAGGCACTCCAGAATGTGGCCTTCCGGCTGCAAAAGGGCGAGATCCATGCGCTGATGGGGGAAAACGGCGCAGGCAAATCCACATTGATTAAGGTGCTGACCGGCGTTTACAGCAAGGATGCCGGTACCATTTCCATCGAGGGCAAAACGGTGCAGATCCATTCTCCGCAGGAAGCGCAGAATGCCGGCATCAGTACGGTGTATCAGGAGATCTCACTCTGCCCGAACCTCTCCGTTGCGGAGAATATCTATCTGGGACGCGGTGAGGGCAAGTTTGTCAGCTGGCGCCAGATGAACAAGAAGGCGGGCGAACTGCTCGATTCGCTGGGCATCCACGTCCGGCCGACACAGCAGCTTGCAAGCTGTTCGATCGCGGTGCAGCAGATGGTCGCGATCGCGCGTGCAGTCGATATGGACTGCCGTGTGCTGATCCTCGACGAGCCGACCTCTTCGCTCGACGAATCCGAGGTGCAGAAGCTGTTCAAGCTGATGACCGACCTCAAGAAGCGCGGCGTCGGCATCATCTTCGTCACGCACTTCCTGGATCAGGTGTATGCGGTCTGCGATAAGATCACGGTGCTGCGCGACGGCAAGCTCGTGGGCGAGTACAAGATCGAGGAACTGCCGCGTGTGCAGCTGGTCTCCAAGATGCTCGGCAAGGAGCTCAACGATATGGAGGACATCAAGGACGAGGTGCAGACCTTCGACGCGAAGAAGGCGGAGCCCGTCTATGAGGCGTTCGGGCTGGCGAGCTCGGAGGGCATTGAGCCGTTCGATTTCGTGATCCGGCGCGGCGAGGTCAACGGCTTCACCGGTCTGCTCGGCTCCGGACGCAGCGAATCCGTCCGCGCGATCTTCGGCGCAGACAAGGCAACGAGCCGCGAGATCCGTGTGGAAGGCAAAAAGGTCAGCATCCGCAAGCCGATCGACGCGATGCAGCTCGGCATCGCCTATCTGCCGGAGGACAGAAAGCGCGACGGCATCATCGGCGACCTTTCCGTCCGCGAGAACATCATCCTTGCGCTGCAGGTCAAGACCGGATTCTTCCGTCCGTTCTCGCGTGCAAAGCAGGTGAAGTTCGCGGAGGAATACATCCAGAAGCTCAACATCAAGACAGCGTCGGTCAATACGCCGATCAAATCGCTGTCCGGCGGCAACCAGCAGAAGGTCATCCTCGGACGCTGGCTGCTCACCCATCCGAAATATCTCATTCTCGACGAACCGACGCGCGGCATCGACGTCGGCACGAAGGTCGAGATCCAGAAGCTGGTGCTGCAGCTCGCATCCGAGGGCATGAGCGTCACGTTTATTTCGTCGGAAACCGATGAGATGCTCCGCACCTGCTCCAGACTGCTCGTGATGCGTGACAGAAAGCAGGTGGGCGAGCTGACAGGCGATCAGCTGACGCAGTCCTGTATTATGAATACGATTGCAGGAGGTGGCGCGAAATGATATCCAATCAGAAGCAAAATCCGATCGCGGCACTGTTCCGGCACCAGATCGTGATTCCGATCGCGGCGCTGCTGCTGCTGACGATCTTCAATGTGCTGAGAGACACCTCGTTCTTTGAGGTGACGCTGAAAAACAACAGCGCGGGCAATCCGGTGCTTGCGGGCAACCTGATCTCCGTTCTGGACAACGGCTCGGAGCTGGCGATCCTTGCGATCGGCATGACGCTGGTCACGGCAGCCTGCGGCGGACAGGATATCTCCGTGGGCGCAACGGCTGTCATCGCGGGCAGCGTGGTGATGCGCATCCTGAGCGGCGGCGAAGCCTCTGCCGATGTCGTGCATGCGCCGATCATCATTGCGTTCCTTGTCTGCTGTCTGGCAGCAATGGCATGCGGTGCGTTCAACGGCATGATGGTCTCGGTGTTCCGGATCCAGCCGATGGTTGCAACACTGATCATGTTTACGGCGGGACGCTCCATCGCAGGCTGGATCAATGAAAACAAATCCATCGCGATCACGGATCCCAACTTCGCGATTGCCGGCACCTTTATCCCCGGCATTCCGGTTCCGACACCGGTGTTTATTGCGCTGATCTGCTTCATCATCACATGGGCGATCCTGAAATTCACAAATCTCGGCCTGTATGTGCAGGCAGTCGGCATCAATGAAAAGACCTCCCGTCTGAACGGTCTGAATCCGACGCTCATCAAGTTCGGAACCTTCGTGCTGCTCGGTCTTTGCGTGGCAGTGGTCGGTTTCATCAAGGTGAGCCGCAACGGCACGATCAATTATTCCGTTGTTGCGAAGGATATCGAAATGGACGCGATCCTTGCAGTCGCACTGGGCGGAAACGCACTGAGCGGCGGAAAATTCAACATGCCGGCATCCATTCTCGGCGCGTATGTGATCCAGTACCTCACCACCACGCTCTATGCGATGGAGGTGCAGGCGACGGCGCTTCCCGCCTACAAGGCAGTGGTCGTCATCGCGCTGGTCGTGCTGAGTGCGCCGAAGGTCAGAGATTCCGTTTCCGGCCTGTTCCGGAAGATGTCGCCGGCAAAGCAGTCCGGCGGCGCAGCGTAAGGGAGGGATGATCATGAGCAAGACAAGACCTCCGAAGCGCGGACTGTTCGGGAATATGACCGACACAAACCTGCTGATGATGATCACGATCGTCGTGTACATCGGCATGTATCTCTTTGCGGTATTCGGTCTCGGCGAAGGCTTCCGCAAGCCGCAGACCTTGCTGGATATGCTGAACAACAATGCGGCACTGATCATTCTTTCGTGCGGCATGAGCCTTGTGATGATCAACGGCGGCATTGATATTTCCGTCGGCGGCGTGACTGCGCTGGTCTCAATGGTCTGTGCGGTCTATCTGGAGCATCACACGGGCAATATCGCCCTTGCAATTCTGATCGCGCTGGGCATCGGTCTGGCGTTCGGTCTGGTGCAGGGCTTCCTGATCGCGTATCTGGACATTCAGCCGTTCATTGTCACGCTGGCAGGCATGTTCTTTGCACGCGGCATGACGACGATCGTGCATTCGGAACCGTTCAACGTGACCAATCCGGATTTCGTGAGCCTCAAGGACACGCGCATCATTATCCCGCTGCTCGGCACTTATAATAAGAAGGGCCGCTATATCGACGCCTACATCGAGATCGGCGTGATCGTGGCGATCCTCGTGGTGATCGGCATGTTCCTCCTGCTGAAATGGACGAAGGCAGGCCGCAGCTTCTACGCGATCGGCGGCAACAAGCAGAGCGCCCTGATGCTCGGCATCAACGTGCGCCGCATGACCTTCTGCTCGTATGTGCTCTGCGGACTGCTCGCGGGCATCGGCGGCTTCGTGTACTTCATGCACATCGGATCCGGTTCGCCGACAAACGCATCGGGCGACGAAATGAATGCGATCGCCTCGTCGATCATCGGCGGCACGATGCTGACGGGCGGCGTCGGCAATGTCATCGGCACCCTGTTCGGTGTGCTGACGCTGGCGCTCATCAAGATGATCGTGACCTCTGCCGGCCTTGATCAGCCGTGGTGGACGGGCATTACGATCGCGGCGATGCTGTGTATCTTCCTGGTGGTGCAGAGCATCATCGTTGCATACCGCAAGAAGGCAAATATGAAGGCTGCTGCGGGAGAGAAGGGGTGACGGATATGGACAGAAAAGAGGAAATCCGGAGCGGAAACGTCCTGATCGGCATTGAGTTCGGCTCAACGCGCATCAAGGCGGTGCTGATCGGCAGAGACCATGCGCCGCTGGCATCGGGCGTCTGCGACTGGGAAAATAAGCTGGAAAACGGCATCTGGACCTACTCGCCGGAGGATGTGAAGCAGGGGCTTCAGACCTGTTTTGCGGATCTCATGCAGAAAACACAGGCGGAATACGGCGTGCCGCTGACCAAAGCGGCGGGCATGGGCATTTCCGCAATGATGCACGGGTATCTCGCATTTGATGCAGCCGGAGAACTGCTCGTGCCGTTCCGGACATGGCGCAATACCGTGACCGGTGAGGCGGCGGAAAAGCTGACCGCGGCGTTCTCCTTCAATATCCCGCAGAGATGGAGCATTGCGCATCTCTATCAGGCAATTCTGAACAAGGAACCGCATGTGACGGATATCCGGAAGCTCAACACGCTCGCGGGCTATGTGCATACGCTCCTGACCGGAAAGCATGTGCTCGGCATCGGCGATGCTTCGGGCATGTTCCCGATCGATCCGGCATCCGGCAGCTACGATGCGGCAATGATTGAGAAATTCGCGGCACTGACCGCAGATACGCCGTTTCAGCAGAAGCTGACGGATGTGCTGCCGGAGATCGTACCGGCGGGAGAATGCGCGGGTACGCTGACGGCGGAGGGCGCAAAGCTGCTCGATCCGACCGGACAGTTCGGCGCAGGGGTTCCGCTCTGCCCGCCGGAGGGCGATGCGCAGACGGGCATGGCGGCGACCAACAGCGTCACGCCGAAAACCGGCAATGTCTCCGCGGGAACCTCGATCTTCGCAATGATCGTGCTGGAGAAGAATCTCTCGGCGGTTCACCGGGAGATCGACATCGTGACCACGCCTTCGGGCGATCCCGTTGCGATGGTTCACTGCAACAACTGCTCCTCCGATCTCGACGCATGGGTGTCGATGTTCGGCGGGCTGCTGAAAGCGGCAGGCGCAGAGATGCCGAAGGGAAAGCTCTACGATCTGCTCTATGATCTCGCGGCGGCGGGCGATCCCGACTGCGGCGGCATCATTTCCTACAACTATTACGCGGGCGAGGAGATCACCGGACTGACTGCCGGAAAACCGCTGGTCCTGCGCGATCCCGGCTCTGCGCTGACGATTCAGAATTTCATGCGCTCGCAGGTCTATGCCTGCATGGCAACGCTGAAGCTCGGCATGGATATCCTGACGGAGACAGAGCATGTCGCGCTCGAACAGATCTACGCACACGGCGGGCTCTTCAAGACACCCACCGCATCACAGCCGGCACTCGCCGCCGCACTCGGCACGGATGTCACGCTGATGCAGTCTGCGGGTGAGGGCGGTGCATGGGGCATCGCGCTGCTGGCGGCATATGCGGCCAGAGAGAACCGCGCCGAAACGCTTGCGGAATATCTGAATGCACATGTCTTTGCGGGGATGCAGGGCGTGCGCGTCTCACCGAAGCAGACGGATACGGAAGGGCTCAGAGCCTATATGACAGCATATAAAAATTGTCTCGCTGCGGAAAAAGCGGCAGCAACTGTTTGACAGGGAGGAAAAGAAAATGAAATTTTGGTTTATCACGGGTTCCCAGCTGATGTACGGCGAGGAAACGCTCCGGCAGGTGGAAAAGGATTCCAGAGAGATCGTGGCGGGGCTGAAGCTGCCGTTCCCTGTGGAGTATAAGCTGACTGCAAAGACGAATGCAGAGATCGCTCAGACCGTGAAGGCGGCAAACTACGACGACGAATGCGCGGGCATCATCACATTCTGCCACACGTTCTCGCCCTCGAAAATGTGGATCAACGGCTTCTCCCTCCTTCAGAAACCGTGGCTGCACTTCCATACGCAGTATAACGAATCCATTCCGAACGAAGCGATCGACATGGATTACATGAACCTCCACCAGTCTGCGCACGGCGACAGAGAGCACGGCTTCATCGGCGCAAGAATGCGGATGCCGCGTGCAGTGGTCGCGGGATACTGGAAGGATCCGGCAGTGCAGGCAAAGATCGCGGACTGGCAGCGTGCGGCAGTCGGCAGCCTGTTCAGCAAGGATCTGAAGATCGTGCGTTTCGGCGACAATATGCGTGAGGTGGCTGTGACCGAAGGCGATAAGGTCGAGGCACAGATCCAGCTCGGCTGGCAGGTCAATACATGGGCTGTCGGCGATCTGGTCAAGGAGATGGACAAGGTCACCGAGGCGGAGATCGACAGCCTCGTGAAGGAATACGAATCGCTCTATGAGATCGCAACGGACAATATGGAATCCGTGCGCTATCAGGCGAAGGAGGAGATCGCGATCGAGCGCATTCTGGTGCGTGTGGGCGCGAAGGCATTCTCCAACACGTTTGAGGATCTCTACGGCATGAAGCAGCTGCCGGGACTGGCATCGCAGCATCTGATGTCGAAGGGCTACGGCTTCGGCGCAGAGGGCGACTGGAAGACCGCCGGCATGACGGCGATCGTCAAGGCGATGTATCCGGACGGCGCAGCGTCCTTCATGGAGGACTACACCTACGATTACAAGCACGAGCTGATCCTCGGCTCGCATATGCTGGAGGTCTGCCCGACGATCGCAGCGGAGAAGCCGCGCATCGAGGTGCATCATCTCGGCATCGGCGGCAAGGACGCGCCGGCAAGACTGGTCTTTGAGGGCAGGGCAGGCGACGCGAAGGCGATCTCCCTGATCGACGCGGGCGGCAGACTGCGCCTGATCGTGCAGGATGTGACCTGCGAAAAGCCGTTCCAGACGATGCCGAATCTGCCGGTTGCAAGAACCATGTGGAAGCCGCAGCCGTCGTTCCTCACGGGACTGGAATGCTGGATCATTGCGGGCGGCGCACATCACACGGTGCTGTCCTACGATATCACGGATGATGTGATCCGCGATTTTGCACGGATCATGGGCATCGAGCTGGTCACGATCAATGCGCAGACGACCACGGTCTCGCTCGAACGCGACCTCATGCTCGGCGATATCATCTACCGCAGATAATCCATCATTGGCGGGAGGATCATGCCCGCAGCAATTTCCTTCTTTCATTTTGTTTTTCATAGTTCATTATAGTTCAGGCGCCCAGCCCGCATCAAGGTCACAGACTGAGATGCGGGCTGGGTGCATATTTCGGGAAAAAGCAGAAAGGGCGCTGAGGTTCCCCGCGCCGAACGCCTGACGTCTGCCCGCATATGCCATATTCTTTCACCTTCAAAAAAATACGAAATGTGAAACTTCCGTTCTTGACAAAATCCGAAATCTGTGGTATAATGAAAGTAGGGAACATCCGTTCTGATGCGAAAGGAGTATCGCTATGGCTGATGCAGGAAAGAAATCGTTCGTCCTCTACACCGATTACCGCAGACACTTCGGCAAGCTCTCCGATGAAGATGCCGGAAAACTCATCAAGGCGATCTTTGCGTTCGTCGACGGCGAAGAGCCCGGAAAAATGAGCGGCTGTCTGGATATGGCGTTCGGCTTTATCGCGGAACAGCTGAAAATGGATGCCGCAAAATGGAAAGAAATCAGAAAAAAACGAAAAGCAGCAGGAAGAAAAGGCGGGATCCGTTCTCAAGCAAACCGAGCAAATGCTGTTTTTGCTCAAGCAAATCAAGCTGTAGATGTAGATGCTGATGTAGATGCTGATGCAGCTGTAGATGTGGATGCTGATGCAGATGCAGCTGCTGATGCAGATGCAGCGCACGGCGCTCAAAGCAGCGATGAGATCGCTGCCGCACCCGCTCCCTCCCGCTCTGAACCGCAGCCGATGGATTCCGGTTTCTGTGCGGGAGACAGCAGCGCGGGAAGGGCGCGTTCGGCACATTCAGACACTGCACGCGAAAAAAACCGCGGATGCTGCCCGCACGGAGAATACGGGAACGTGCTGCTGACGGAGCATGAGCTGCAAAAGCTGAAAGCGGAATTTCCCGCAGACTGGTCAGCCCGCATAGAGCGTCTCTCGGAATATATCGCGCAGACCGGAAAGCAGTACCGCAGCCATTTCGCCACGATCCGTGCATGGGCGCGGAATGGCCGCAAGGACAGTTTCTCTGCGGGATATTCCGGCGTGAAAAAACAACCCGAACCTGATGACGAGGAAAACTATAAGGGAGTGATTCCGAATGTTTCAGCGCTGTTTGAATGAGCTTGCATCGCGAGACGGGCGCTTCCGACTGATTCAGACCGGGAACGCGAAAATGCCGGCGGGGGCTCCCCGCGAAGAAAACTATAAGGGAGTGATTCCGAATGTTTCAGCGCTGTTTGAATGAGCTGGCTTCCAATCCGCGGTACGATGAACCGCCGCTGGAAACACGCGCCGACGGCAAAACCTACTGCACCCGATGCGGCGAACTGCGCTGGCTTGATCTCTCCGAAATCAATCCGCAGCTGCATCTGATCGTCCGTCCGGTCTGTTCGTGCATCAAGGCGCAGGACGACGCCCTCCGCCGCCGGACAGAACGCGGAAACTGCGAACGCGCCCGCGCAGACTGCTTCCGCGATTTCTCCTGCATGCGGGAAGCCACATTCGCCGCAGATGACCGTCAGAATACCCACGGCATCCGCGAGATCTGCTTGAAATATACCGAAAAATTCGGCGTTCCGGATCTGCGCCGGACAGAATGGCTGATCCTGTTCGGAAATGTCGGTGTCGGCAAGAGCTTTTATGCCGCCTGTGTCGCAAACGCGCTGACGGACAGAGGATTCCGCGTGAAATTCACGAGCATCCCGCGCATCGAACAGCAGCTTTCCAAAACATTCGACAAGGCGGCGGTGTATGATGCGCTCAATACCTACGATCTGCTGATCCTGGACGATCTCGGCGCGGAACGGCGCACGGATTACATGGACGAGATCGTCTTCAGCCTGATCGAATACCGCTCGCAGGCAATGCGCCCGCTGCTGATCACGTCCAATCTCAGCCGGAGGGAGTTTGATGCGCCGGGCGATACTGCACGGCAGCGTGTCTTTTCGCGGCTCTGGAACCGCTGCCTTGCCGTGCGCATGGAGGGGGAAGACCGCCGCAGGGCGTTCATGAACCGCACAAACGAACAGCGCCTCCGCGAACTGCTGAAGAATGCATAATGCATCATGCATCATTACTGAGAAAGCGTCCGGCTGAACGGCTTTCTGCTTTGATTTATGAAGTATGGATTATGAAATATGAAGATTCGCGGAAAATCCTGTGAATCCGGTTGACATTCGCCCGCTGAGCCTGTATAATAGCAGAGGTGCGCCGCTCTGATGCGTAAAGGAGGAAAAACCGGATATCCTACGATCAGGACAGCACCGATCTCCCTGCAATTTGCACTGGATTTTTATATAGTGTATGATAAAATACGGGCAAATCGCAAGGTTTTGACGGAATACCGCGAAAAATCTTGACAATCCTGCCGGAACGCGGTATAATAAAATGTGGGACTGTAAAAAAACGGTTCTTTTTTGAACGATATGAAAGGAAGAAAGCCTGAATGGATAATCCGAAGAGAAGCGCGGGCAGCAGAATGTCTTCGTTCGCAATGGCACTTGCATGTCTGCTGGTCATCGCCGTGCTCGGTTTTATTGTGTACGTGATCACGTTCGGCGGTGAGGACAACGGCGTCAGCGCAAGCATCGCACCGGACTATGTCGTCGAGCGCATGGAGATCTACAGCTCGCAGACACTCCCTGCGCCCGAAGAATACCTGAATGCATCCGCAAAGGGCATGGTCATCAGTGCACAGTATCTTGTGTTCCCGGAGCGCAGAACCGGCGAACAGAACGTCGCGATCCTGATGCGCCTTGAGGACGGCACCACGCGCACCGAAAACGCCGTGCTTTCCGTCGTCGATTCCGCCGTGACATGGGAGCTCGGCACCGAAGCCACCCCGCAGACGCTTCTCGGCGACAGTTTCGCGGGTGCCACGTTCGTTCAGCCGCTTTCGGAGTTCACCGAGGTCGGCACCTATCAGATCAAGATCGACAAAAACGGCACGCAGCTGCCCTTCACACTCACTGTGCAGGACACCACGCCCCCGAAGATCACCGTCAAAGAGCCTGCCTCCTTCTCGCTCAACCAGATCATCAAGGTCGAGGATGTGCTCGCGGTCGTTGACTGCGAAGACAAAAACGACGTGACCTTCCTGCTCTCCGGTTTGCCGGATACCAGCCAGAACTGCGAGGGAACGCTCCAGCTCGTGGCGACCGATGCCGCGGGCAACAGCACCACCTGCGACGTGAATTACGGCGTCTACGGCGACTGCACGCCGCCTGTGATCAGCGGCATGAAGACGATGAGGACGATCCGCTACGTGAACATCGACACGATGCACGATATCACCGCTGTCGATGAGACCGACGGCCCCGTGCCGGTCGAGGTGAAGATGCCGTCGAACTTCAACATCAAGAAGGAAGGCGACTACACCGTCACCTACACCGCGAAGGATTCCGCCGGCAATGTCGCCGAGGAGACCGCCGTGCTCCGCGTCATCAGCAACGACGACATCCTCGATACGCTGACCGAAGAGGACGTGCTCCGCATGGGCTACTATATCAACAATACGCTGCTTGCACCGGTCAACGGCAAGGAGCTCACCGAAAAGGAAAAGGCACGCAAGATCTATTTCCAGGTGCAGAACCACATCAAGTTCAAGGATAACAGCGACGAGTACCCGTGGCACATCAACGCGGCACTGGTGCTCCAGCGCGGCTACGGCGACTGCCGCAACTACTGCGGCTACGCAAAGATGCTTTACACCTGCGCGGGCTTTGAGAACATGGTCGTGGAGCACACGCCGGAAAGCCCGACGGCGGCAAAGCACTTCTGGAACCTTGTGAAGATCGACGGCGAATGGTGGCACTGCGACTCCACGCCGCGTATTATCGAACAGATCTTCTTCATGTGGACCGATGCACAGATGGATGCATATTCAAAGAAAGACGGTAACTGCTTCGAGCGTGACAGGAGCCTCTACCCGAAGACGCCTGCCTGAGGGAGCATACCGATGGAACAGAAAAAATTAGGGATCATCGGCGGTCTCGGCCCGATGGCATCCGCGCAGTTTCTGGAATTGCTCACGGACATGACCGCCGCTGAAAACGATCAGCAGCATATTGAAGCGATCCTGTACAGCCGCCCCAACACGCCCGACCGCACAGCGTTCCTGCTCGGCGAGAGCAGCGACAGCCCGCTTGCGATGCTGCGGGATACGGCGGCAACGCTGGAAACGCTCGGATGCAGCGTGCTCGCGATCCCGTGCATGACCGCGTACAGCTTCTACGAACCGCTCAGCAGAGAGCGCAGCGCGAAGATCATTCATCCGATCATCGAGAGCGCCAGAGTGCTGAAGAAGGCGGGCAAGAAGCGCGTCGGCATCATGGCGACGGACGGCACGCGCAGAGTGGGACTCTTTCAGAATGCGCTGAAGGCGGAGGGCATCGAGCCCGTGCTGCCGGATGCGTTCATCCAGAAGGAGATCATGCGGCTGATCTATGAGGATGTGAAATCCGGCAAACCGGCAAACCTCGAACGCTTTCACGCTGCGGCGCACCATCTGCGTGCGAACGGCGCGGAATCCGTGATCCTCGGCTGTACGGAGCTTTCCGTGATCAAGCACCGGCAGGAGATCGGAAAGGGCTTTCTGGACGCGATGGAGGTGCTCGCTGTCCGTGCGATCGAAGCGTGCGGCTATGCGGTCAAGGACGGCGTAACGCTGCTGTGAGACGATAAAGGAGCGCAGATAGATTGAGTCATACAGAAGGCACTGTCTGGATGGGCAGTCCCATTCAGCCGGCAGATCGTGAGGAATATCTGCTGTTTATCCTGATCGGCGGAGAGCCGCATTATGCAGTCGGACGCTGGATCGAAGGCAGCGGCTTTTATGACAGCGCATCTGCAAAGTGCAGGTGGTATGAGCCGGTCGAAAAATGGAAGAAAACGGAGCGGCTTCTCTGCAGTGCGGAGGATTACAGCCGCGGCTTTGCGTTTTTTGCAGAACTGCCGTTCTGTCCGGATTACGCGCTGCCGAACACGGAGCTGGATGATGTTCTGGATCTGATGGAGCGCAGAGCAATGCTGTATGCCGGACGCGCCGTGAACCATATGAAACGATGCTGCGCCGCGCTGGACGACAGCATCGCGGATTTCCTTGCGCTCTGCAGTGCAGAGCAGGAAGCGGAATTCAAAGAGCTGGAGGAAGAAGGCAGGGCTTTGAAAGAGCAGATGGAGGAATGGCACGCCGAGAGCGAACAGCGCATGAAAGAGCAGGCAGAGAACCCGGAACAGCCGGACGATCCGGACGATTCCGGAGAGCTGCTTTACGATGATGACGACTTCGATCCGGAAGAGGACGAGGATTTGCTGGAAGAGCAGCGCGAAGAGGAACTGACTCAGGCTGTGGTGGAGGAATATGAATGGGACTTCCTCCGCGAAAAGCATCACAGCAGGGCGCTGGCGGAATTTGTGTATCCGTCGCTGCTGCGGTTCCTGAAAAAGCTCCGTGCAGCGCTGAAGGTGATGGACACCGCAGAGAATGCCGGCATGATGCTGGATGAGTATGCTGCGGAGGACGGCAATCCGCTGCATCCGGAGATCCGTGCGTTCATTCTGAAATGGTTCCGTTCGGGCAGCTACTGGGCGACACGCGGCGGCGTACCGGAAGAAGATCTCGAGGAAGGCGAAGTTCTGCTGACAGAGGAGATCTGTGACAGGACAGACGATGAAGCACTCGGCGGTACACCGATCGACATTGTGCTCCTGATCCGGCTGGATGCGTTCATGCATGCCGTGTGGCAGCGCAGAACGAAAGAGGAGCTGCATGTCAGGCTGATGCGGATTGAGCATGACTATACATGGTGGGCTGCGGACAGCCGTGCCATTGTGGAATAAATATCAGATATAAGGGAAATGGATGTTATGCAGACGAATATTCTGGAATACTTAGAGCAGACAGTTCCGCGTGTGCCGGACAAAACGGCGTTCGCGGACGAGAACAGTGCGCTGACATTTGCTGAGCTGTATCAGAATGCGCGTGCGATCGGCACAAAGCTGCTCGCAGACGGCATCTCCGGAGAACCGGTCGTCGTATTTATGGAGAAATCACCGGCAGCGATCAACGCCTTTTACGGTGCGGTGTATGCCGGCTGTTATTATGTCCCGCTGGATGTCGAGATGCCCGCATTCCGCATCGAAATGATCCTCGATCAGCTGAAGCCCCGTGCGCTCATCTGCGACGCGGTCACGGAGCAGGCGCTGAGCGAGTACAAATATGAGGGCAATGTGTACCGCTTTTCCGAGATCACCGGCACGCCCGCTGACGACGCGGCGCTTGCAAAGGTGCGCGAAAAGCAGCTGGACATTGATCCGATCTATATTGTGTTCACCTCCGGTTCCACCGGTGTGCCGAAGGGCATCCTTGCCAATCACCGCAGCGTGATCGACTATATCGAAAATCTCTCGGAAACCCTCGGCTTCAACGAAAATACGGTATTCGGCAACCAGACGCCGCTGTATTTCGATGCCTGCCTGAAAGAGCTGCTGCCCACGCTGAAATTCGGCGCGACGGCATGGCTGATCCCGAAGGCATATTTCAGCTTCCCGCTGAAGCTCGTGGAATTCCTCAACGCGCACAAGATCAACACCGTCTGCTGGGTGGTCTCCGCGCTGACGATGATCTCCGCGACCGGCACGTTCAAGTTTGCAAAGCCGGAATACCTCCGCACGATCGCATTCGGCAGCGAGGTGTTCCCGGTCAAGCAGTTCAAGATGTGGCGCGAGGCGCTGCCGGAAGCCAGCTTCACGAACCTTTACGGCCCGACCGAAGCGACCGGCATGAGCTGCTACTATCATGTGAACCGCGATTTTGAGGAGACCGAAGCGATCCCGATCGGCAGACCGTTCCGCAACACCGGCATCATCCTGCTGGATGAGAACGGCAAGGAGGCGGAGTACGGCAAGCCCGGCGAGATCTGCATCCGCGGCACCTGCCTCACGATGGGCTATTTCGGACAGCCCGACAAGACAGCGGAGGTCTTCACGCAGAACCCGCTGCAAACGAGATTCCCGGAGCTGATCTATCACACGGGCGATATCGCACACTATAATGAAGACGGCGATCTGGTCTTTGTCTCGCGCAAGGATTACCAGATCAAGCATATGGGACACCGCATCGAGCTCGGCGAGATCGAGGTCGGCTGCGGACTCTGCGACGGTGTGGAGGTCGCGGGCTGTGTCTACGACAAGGAGAAGAACAAGATCGTGCTGTTCTACACCGGCAAAGTCGAAAAGGCGGAGCTTGCAGGATTCCTGAAAAAGCGCCTGCCGCGCTACATGCAGCCGAATGTTATCCGGCAGATCGAAGCAATGCCCCACACGCCGAACGGCAAGCTCGACAGAAAGGCACTGCTCGCACAATACAACGAATCCAAATAAGGGAGGAACCCACCATGAACGAAACACTGGAAAAGGTCATTGAAATTCTGACCGACCTGCACGAGGATGTCGATTTTGCAACGGCGGAAAAGCTCTGGGACAGCCACATCCTCGATTCCTTCGACGTTGTCACGCTCGTTGCAGAGCTGAACAACGAATTTGACATCGTGATCGGCGCAGACAAGATGACGCCGGAAAACTTCAATTCCGCGCAGGCACTTGCCGCACTGGTCGAGGAGCTTAGCGAGATCTGATGCTGTTTACGGATTCCGTATTTATCATCGGTCTCTGCGTGCTGGCGGCGGTCTATTTCGTGATCCCGAAAAAGACGCGATGGGGACTGCTCCTGCTGGCAAGCTGTGCATTTTACGCCTATTCCGGCTGGACGAATCTGCTCTACATCCTGACCACAGCGGCTTCCACATTCGGCGTGACGCTGGCGATGGACAGGATGGCGGCGAAGCGGAAGGAAACGCTCACCGCGCACAAGGCAGACTGGTCGAAGGACGAGAAGAAAGCATACAAGGAAGCCGCAAACAAGAAGCGTTTTCGGCTTCTCGTGCTATGTCTGTTCATCAATTTCGGCATGCTTGCCGTCATCAAGTACGGCGCATTCACGGTGAAGAATCTGAACAGCCTGATCGGTGTGTTCGGCGGCGAGGGGAGCATTCCCGTGCCGGAATTTCTCCTGCCGATGGGCATTTCGTTCTTCATCTTCCAGACGATGGGCTATGCGATCGACGTTTACCGCGAAAAATACGCCGCAGAGCGCAATTTTGCGAAGCTGACGCTGTTCGTGTCGTTCTTCCCGCAGCTCATTCAGGGGCCGATCTCCCGCTTTGACGAGCTCTCCAAGGGGCTTTTCGCGGGCAGCGGCTTTGAGGCGCGGAGAGTGCTGTTCGGTGTGCAGCGCATCCTCTGGGGCTACATGAAGAAAATGGTGATCGCAGACCGGATGCTGCCGGCGGTCAAGGTGCTGATCTCCGATCCGGAGCAGTACCGCGGCATGTACGCGCTGGTCGGCATCCTGTTCTACGGTTTGCAGCTCTATGCCGACTTCACGGGCGGCATCGACATCACCATCGGTATCGGGCAGGTGCTCGGCATCCCGATCGCGGAGAACTTCAACCGTCCGTTCTTCTCGAAGAACATCACGGAATACTGGCGCAGATGGCATATCACGCTCGGAACCTGGTTCAAGGATTATCTGTTCTATCCGGTCAGCGTCTGCAAGCCGATGATCAATTTCTCGAAATGGAGCCGGCAGAAGCTCGGCAAGAACATCGGCAAATACGCGCCGGTCTATGTCTCGACGGTCGCGGTCTGGTTCGTGACCGGTCTCTGGCACGGCGCCGCCTGGAACTTCATCGTCTGGGGCCTGATGAACGCCGTGGTGATCCTCGTTTCGGAGCGCTGCACGCCGCTCTATCAGAAATTCCACAAGAAATTCGCGTGGAGCAATACCCATGCCTACGACGGCTTCCAGGCACTGCGCACCTTCCTTCTGATGGGATGCCTGCGCATGTTCGACTGCTACCGCGATGTGCCGCTCACATTCAAAATGTTCGGGACGATGTTCACGGACTGGAATGTCGGCATCTTCTTCGACGGCTCGCTGATGAATCTCTCGCTCACGGCGTCGGATTACGCTGTGCTGCTGACGGGAACGGCGGTGCTGTTCATCGCCTCGCTGCTCGGACGGAAGGGCTCTGTGCGCAAGCAGATCCTCGACCGTTCGCCGCTGCTCTCCTGCGCGGTGACGGTGGCGCTGCTGCTGATCGTTGTGATCTTCGGCGCATACGGCATCGGCTACGACGCGAGCCAGTTTATCTACAACCAGTTCTGAGGAGCGACAGGAATGACCAAAGGAAAGATTTTGCTGTGCGGCACAGGCATGGCTGCGGCGTCCGTCCTTCTGCTGGCGGCGGCGCAGCGGCTTCTGATGCCGAAATATATGGGCGATGTCGTGGAGGGCAATCTGGTCGCGGATTATTACGACAGCGGCTACGATCACGATGTGCTGTTCGTGGGCGACTGCGAATGCTACGAGAATTTCTCTCCGGTCACGATGTGGCAGGAGTACGGCATTTCGAGCTATATCCGCGGTTCGGCGCAGCAGCTGATCTGGCAGTCCTATTATCTGCTGGAGGATGCGCTCCGATACGAAAAGCCGGATGTCGCCGTGTTCAATGTGCTCTCCATGAAATACGGGGAGCCCCAGAATGAGAACTACAACCGCATGTCGATCGACGGGATGCGCTGGTCGCAGTCGAAATCCGACAATATCAAGGCATCCATGACGGAGGACGAAAGCTATCTTTCGTATGTGTTCCCGATCCTGCGGTTCCATTCGCGCTGGAATGACCTCTGCGCGGATGATTTCACGTATTTCTTCGGTGCGGAGCCGAACTTCTTCAGCGGATATTTCCTCCGCGCAGATGTGAAGCCGGCGGAGAATGTGCCGACGGGCAGACCGCTGACCGATTATGCGTTTGCGGACACCTGCTGGGAATATCTCGACAAAATGCGGACGCTCTGCGATGAGACCGGCATCAAACTGGTGCTCATCAAGGCGCCCTCGGTCTATCCCTACTGGTATCCCCAGTGGAATAAGCAGATCGAAGAATATGCAGAAAAATATGCGCTGCCGTATATCAATTTCCTCGATGAGGATCTGATGGCGGAAACGGGCGTTGATCTCTCAAGCGACACCTACGACGGCGGTCTGCATATGAATGTATACGGTGCAGAAAAGCTGAGCCATTGGTTCGGCGCATATCTGAGCAGGACCTTCTCGCTCGGAGACCGCCGCGATGAGCCGCAGCTTTCCGCACACTGGCGCGAGATCACGGAGCGGTATTACGCGGAGATCGCGCGGCAGAAGGACAATCTCGAAAAGTACGGCAATGTCAAGGGCGAACAGAAGCCCGAAGAGTGAAAGGATGATCTACGATGAACAAGAAACTGATGACCGCTGTGACGGCACTGACAATGATGAGCGCACTGACCGCATGCGGCGGCGAGACTTCCAAGCCGGCAGCAACAACGGCAGCGCAGACAACCGCAGCGGCACAGACCACCGCAGCACAGACTACTGCGGCAGCAGCCGCCTCCTCGGATGCACAGACCTCTGCGGCAGCAGCTGCACCCTCCGCACCCGCCGCGATCAAGTTCACCTACAATGCAAACGGCACGGAGATCGCGATCAATGCGGAGGCAGACGCAGTCAAGGCAGCGCTCGGTGAGCCGCAGCAGACCTTTGAGGCACCGTCCTGCGCATTCGACGGCACCAGCTACACCTACACCTACGCGGGCTTCAAGGTGGAGACCTATCCGGATCCGGCAGACAAGAAGAACAAGGTCTACGCCGTGACGCTGACGGACAGCACCGTCCAGACCGCTGAGGGCGCGAAGGTCGGCATGACACCGGACGAGGTGAAGAACCTCTGCGGCGAGCCGGACGGCGAGACGATGGGCTATATCGAGTACAAGGGTGATGGCGTCGCGCTGCAGTTCTTCATGGATGACAACGGCGAGAAGGTCAATACTGTCGTCTACACTTATGCAAAATAAAAATAGAGAGAAATAAAGAGAAACATTATTTTTAATCAGAAATAAAGAGGAAGAGTTCGTTCAGAGGGTTCAAAATCACGTTGAAGGGGTAACTGAAATGAAGATCTTTAACAAATTCGGTGAAAAGAAGCCGTTTGGCGAGAAGGTCAAGTACCGCAACAGAGACCGTGTCGAGCGCGCGGAATTCCGCGGCAGCGAGCTCACGGAGCTCGAAATGCCGGATTCGATCATCGTGATCGGCGAAAGTGCGTTCCGCGAATGCCGGAATCTGAAAACAGCGCATCTGTCCAATTCTATCTGCGAGATCGGCGCCTATGCCTTCCGCGACTGCGATGCGCTGGAAAATATCCTGATGCCGGGCGAAATGCGCTGTCCGGACGGCGCACCGGGCGTCATCGGCATCGGCTGCTTTGAGGGATGCGGACTCCTGCGGGAGATCACCATTCCGGAGGGCGTTGCCGTGATCGGTGCAAATGCCTTCCACAACTGCGCCGCGCTCGAAAGCGTGACGCTGCCGCGTTCCCTGCGTGCGATCCGCAGCGGTGCATTTTCCGGCTGTGCAAGACTCAAAACGCTCAGATATCCGGTCGTGCCGGAGCTGATCGCGGCGGATGCGTTCCTGCACACGCCCTTTGAGCAGGAGGTCGCGGAGAAGCGCCAGCCTGTTCTGACGGTCATGCACAAGACCAGCTTTTCGCTGCCGCAGATCTTCCAGTTCGCGGCAACCACCCGCCTGATCGGCACGGAGCAGACCGACGGCAATATGTCGATCATGCTGGATGCCGTTGAGGAGAACCGCATCTGCTTCCGCATCACGGGCTACAAGCACGCGGGCGGACGGCATGTTGTCCCGAAGAACGAGCCGACGCTGCTCTTCCACGAGGAATACGAGACCGGCCGTGCAGGCATGCAGAAGGAAGATATTTACGCCTCCTACCGCTGAAAAGCATCTGTATTATCACGAATTTACCGGTATCCCAAATTGCGATACTGTGCAATATGCAGAAATCACAGCCTGATTTTGCGGATATGCTTGCAATTTGGCAGAAGATATGGTATAATATAATTAGAAGATGAGATAAAAGAAAGGACCGGAAAACACTTCCGGTCTTTCCTTTTGCCGTCAAAACATGAAGGGAAGGATTCTGAGCGAATGAAGCTGAAAAAATTCGGAGGCACGGAAAGCCGCATCTACGGTCTCGTGCAGCCCATTGCGGAGGAGCAGGGGCTGATCGTCTGGGATGTGCGCTTTGAAAAGGAGGGTGCGCTGTGGTATCTGCGCGTCTTTCTCGACCATGCGGAGCGTGCGGTGAACATCACCGACTGCGAGAACGTCACCAGACCGCTGAACAAGCTGCTGGATGAACTGGATCCCATTCCGCAGAGCTATACGCTGGAGGTCGGCTCGGCAGGGCTTGAACGGGAGCTCATCCGTGAGACGCATTTCGATGCCTGCGAGGGCTGTATGGTGCATGTGCGGC
>JAFZPL010000016.1 GCA_017550355.1 Oscillospiraceae bacterium
AGATCACCGGCTTCAAGATGCGCTGCGAAAAGTCCAAGCTGACCACGGTCAAGGCACTGCAGTCCATCGGCTATGAAACGATTGCAAGCGGCGACAGCTTCAACGACCTCGGCATGATCGGAGCAAGCAAGGCGGGCTTCCACTTCCGCTCAACGGAGCAGATCAAGAAGGATTATCCGCAGTATCCGGCATACGAGACCTACGACGAGCTCCTTGCGGCGATCAAAAAGGCGATCCGGTGAAAAAGAAGAGTCATTTCCTGCGCGGTCTGGTACACGGTATCCCGATCGCGCTTGGTTATTTATCGGTGTCATTCGGCTTCGGCATCCGCGCCGTAAACGGGGGACTGAGTGTTTTGCAGGCGACGCTGATCTCGCTGCTGAACCTGACCTCCGCCGGACAGCTTGCGGGCATTGACATCATTGCCGCGAATGGCACGCTGATCGAAATGGCGCTTGTGCAGCTGACGATCAACATCCGTTATTCGCTCATGGCGCTTTCGCTCTCACAGAAGCTGGATGCATCGTTCTCCGCGCCGCACCGTCTGCTCGTTTCATACGGCATCACGGACGAGATCTTCGGTGTGGCTGCATCGCAGAAGGAACCGCTCAAGCCCTCGTATTTTTACGGGCTCATGCTGATGGCGGTCTCCGGCTGGGTGCTGGGAACATTCCTCGGCGCAGCGGCGGGTGAACTGCTGCCGGCTGCGGTCACGAATGCACTCGGCATCCTGATGTACGGCATGTTTATCGCGATCATCATTCCGCCCGCACGTAAGGAGCGCGGCATTCTGGTCGCAGTGCTGATCGCGGCATCGCTGAGCATTCTCTGTGCGAAGCTGCTGCCGATGATCTCCGGCGGATTTGCTGTGATTATCTGTGCAGTGCTTGCAGCAGTTGCAGCGGCACTCATTTTCCCGAGACCGGAGGAAGAAGCATGAAGATCGCAGTCTATATCGCGGTGATGGCGGGCGTGACCTATCTCATCCGGATGCTGCCGTTCACCTTCTTCCGAAAAAAGATCAAGTCGCGGTTCGTGCGCAGTCTGCTTTACTATATCCCGTATGCGGTGCTGGCTGCGATGACCGTTCCCGCGATTTTTGACAGCACGGGCAATCTCTATACTGCCATCGCCGGCTCGGTCACGGCGCTGGTGCTTGCATTTTTCAATATGCCGCTGATCGTTGTCGCACTGGCGGCATCGCTTGCGGCATTCATCACGGGGCTGTTTTTGTAAAGGAGATGGCGTATGGCATCGAGTCGCGAATATCTGGATTACATACTGGAACAGCTTTCCGGGCTGGACGGCGTGACCTACAGGCCGATGATGGGGGAGTTTATCCTCTATATGAATGGCAAGATCATCGGCGGCATTTACGACGACCGTCTGCTTGTCAAGCCGACTGCGTCAGCGCGGAAGCGGATGCCGGAAGCGCCGCTGGAAACGCCGTACCCCGGTGCAAAGGACATGCTGCTCGTGGAGGAAGTGGACGATCCGGCCTTTTTGCAGCAGCTGTTCCGGGCGATCGAACCGGAACTGCCGTCGCCGAAGCCGAAACGGAAGAAAGGCGCAGCACATGACAAAAATTGATCTCATCACCGGCACGCTCGGCGTCGGAAAGACGACGTTTCTGCGCCGCTATGCGCAGTATCTTCTGCGGCAGGGGCAGCGCATCGCCATCCTCGAAAACGATTTCGGCGCAGTGAATGTCGACGTGATGATGCTGCGCGACCTCAAATCGGAGAACTGTTTTATCCAGACGGTTGCAGGCTGCACAGATCCGACCTGTCACCGCCGCCGTCTCCGCACACAGCTGATCGCGCTCGGCATGCAGCATTTCGACCGCGTGCTGATGGAGCCGTCCGGCATTTTCGACATGGACGAATTCTTCGATACGCTCTTTGAGCCGCCGCTCGACCGCTGGTTTGAGATCGGCAGCGTGCTGACCGTTGTCGATGCACAGGCGCAGGAAACCGGCACGGAACAGGCGGAATATCTCTTTGCGTCGCAGGCGGCATACGCGGGGCGGCTGATTGTCAGCAAGCTGCACGCGGACGATGATCCGGAGACGGTTTCCGCGCAGATCCTCCGCCATTTGCGCGGGGCAGGTGCGGCGATCCGCTGCGACCGGCAGTTTTCCGCGCAGGATCTGCTGATCCGGGACTGGGATGCGCTCACCGATGCCGATTTTGCCGCGCTCACAACCGCCGGATACCGCCGCGCCAGCTTTGTCAAGCAGTTCCATATGGAGAATATCGGCAGCAATGTGCATTATTTCATGCGCATCCGCACCGCACCGGAACAGATCGAGCCGATGATCCGTGAGATCTTCGCAAACTGCGGCACGATCCGCCGGATCAAGGGCGCACTGCCCGTTTTGGACGGCTGGTGCAAGATCAACGCGACCGCGCAGGCGATCGAGACAGAGCCGGTGCCGTCGGCGCAGGCTGTGCTCATCGTGATCGGCGATGATGTTGACCGTGCGGCTGTCGACAAAATGATTACAAAATATAACACGGATCCGGATTATGTGTCAATCTGATGTTACCGGACTGTATCCTGCTCGTTGTTGCAATTTCCCTCCTGATATGGTATGATCATATCAGGGGGGATCTATATGAAAAAAATGCTGATACCCGCGATTTTGCTTCTTCTGCTCACCGGCTGCTGTGACCACACCGATCAGGCGACCGTTGAGCGCTGGATCGCACAGGCGAAGACCAACGCTGCTGATTATGTGAAATATAAATACGATTTCGATGCAGAGATCATCAGTGCATATACCGATAAGCGCGGCATGTGGATCGGCTATGAGTCGCTCGACCATGTCTATGTGACGATGGAGCATGAGGGGCAGAAATTCACGGTCTATATCGACGGTGCCGCGCCTTGTATGGTCGGCTGTGACAGCTATCAGGCGAAGGAAATCAAGATTGCGCTCGAATCGGAGATGGAGACAATGCTGCATGCGCCCGTCATCGTCGATGCGGATTTTGGCTCGCCGACAGAGCAAGTAAGAGAAGACAATGTGCTTTTTTCGGCGAAATACGACGGGAACAATCTGCCGGAGGTGCTTGCCGAAAGATTATCCTGGGTTACAGTTTACAGCACCGGTGCGGATCTTTCGGATGCCGCGCTTGACGGAAAGGTGCGCAGCCTCATCGGGGAGAAAGCGCGTGCCTCACTGATCGAACTGCGCGGAGAATTGTCCGAAAACAGTCAGGGACGTCTGTCCGATGAACCGGTTTATTGCAGTGCGGTGCGTGAGATCATGAAGGATACCGCGGAGTATACTGCTTACGGCTTGGCGTCCGACGAGGTGAGCGGACTGGTCTGGTGCTGGAAGGACAGCGGTCAGCCCGCACCGAACGTGAAGGTCACGCCGACTGCCTCTTATCACACCGATCAGTTTCAACGTGAGCTTTCACCGCTCACGCCCGCTTATGAGGTGATTGTAGATACCGACGAAAAGCTGTGGTTCTATTATCCGGTGGAAAAACGGGATGCGGCGCTTGCGGAAAAGCATCTCACCGGCACGGAGTATGCCGCGTTTTTCTACACCGAGAACGCAAAAACAACGTATCGGCAGTATGCGACGACAGAAAAGGGAGAATATGTATGCGTCAATGCGCCGAACAAAACAGACGGGCATTTCACATTCTATCTTGGCTATGAACCGAAATCAACAAAGCCGAAAACGTAAACGAAACACGCTGACAGTCTCTGCTGCTGTCAGCGTGTTTCGTTTTGCTCAGATAAAGAAGGCAACCTTCTATTCTCAGATCACAACGCAGTTTTTGCCGCTGTTCTTGCCGATATAGAGCTTGCTGTCCGCTTCGTGGATCCATGTGTCGATCGACTGCCCCGGATGCTTGACGGTCAGGCCGATCGTGAGCGTCACGGGGATGGAGACATCGTCAAAGACCACCGGCTTTTCAGCGATCCGTGTACGCATGGAGTCGAGCATTTCCTTGCCGTCAACGAAATCGCCCTTTGAGAGTACGAGAAATTCTTCGCCGCCCCACCGTGCCACAGTGCAGCCCTCGCATTCGCTTTGCATGATCTGTGCGACCGTTTTCAGCACAGCATCGCCTGCATTGTGGCCGTAGGTGTCGTTGATCTTCTTGAAATTGTCGATGTCCGCGATTGCGAGAAATCCTTCCGTGCTGTCCGGCGGCAGTTCTTCCAGACAGGTGAGCATGTAGTGCCGGTTGTAGAGCCGTGTCAGCTGGTCGATATGTGCTGCCTCCACGAGTTTTTCCTCCGTCTGGATGACCGAGTGCATCAGATAACTGATATAGTATATCAGGAATCCGAACACGGTGATTGCGTTGAATATCCAGAAAAACGCGGAAATCTGCTGGTCGCGCTGATAGATCGGGCCGAACAGCGCGGGATAACCGGTGCAGATCAGATAGACCGCTTCGATCGCAAAGCTGATGGCTTTTGCTTTCACACGCTTGTGTTTCAGTCGGTAAGCCATGTAGTCCGTCGCGAAAATAATCGGGATCATGGAGAAGCAGTAGAGGTGGAAGCCGTAGTCGTAACCGAGGCAGACCGTGCTGCACGCCATATAGAAGGTGAGCCACATGTAGACCATCCGCACATAGAAATCAAGCATGTTCTTTTTGATCAGCACGAAGCCCACGATGTAGATCAGTGCCGTCGGAATGCTGAACCAGACCATGAACGTCACTTCGCAGATATGAAAGAACCACATCAGCCCGAATACCAGCAGCAGAATGATTGCGTTGACGATCCATGCGACACGTTTGATATTTTTCAGATCCATATATCAGGCCTCCTTCGGAAGACAGATATGCTGCATATCGTTTCAGGATTCATAGTCGAAGGTGAAATTGTGCTGAATCTCGTAGCCGTTGAGCAGGAAGCGCTGTCTGCCGTTGATAAACCGGATGTTTTCCTCCGGCGCAAACGTGTCCTTGCCGAGAGAACAGCGCAGATTGACATTTGTATCGGAATTGGTGATGCGGATCACGGTGTCTGTATCATATCCGCCGAGCGCCAGTGCGTTGATGCCCGCATTTTCCAGCTTCAGCGAGGTGTAATTGGAGGAGATCGCCGTTTTGCCGTGCAGCGCACCGAGACAGGTGGAATTGTCTGCGCGGATATTGAGATCCAGCCCGCAGTCTGAGATTGAAACACTGGATTCTCTGCCACGTACAGTGCCGAATCCGATCAGTGTTTTGCCGTCGCCGTAAAAATTCACGGCGCTCTTGTTCAGTGTGATTTCGGCACTGCCGTCGAATGATCCGATCAGCACGCCCTCCGTGACAGAGCATTCTGCCTCAATATGGCAGTTGGTTATATCGTCGATCATGACATCGCCGGTCAATGCGCCGATGCCGACGCAGGAAGTCGATTTGGATTTGAGATCGAATTCGCCGCTGTGGATCCGGATGGTGCCGCCGAGACCGGAACCGATGCAGATGCTGCGTTTGCCGCGGCAATGGATCTGTACAGCACCGTCCTGTTCAAAGATCAGTTCACCGTGCCGTGCAGAATGGTGATTGCCGATGCCGAAGGATTCCAGCGTGTTCAGCTCAATGCGGAGGGAGCCGTTTCCTTCGATCGTGAGCCTTGCGGATTCCGGCACGAGGATGCCTGTGTTCAGCAGCACATTCTCGCCCAGCAGCGCGAGTGTCACATCGGAGCGCTCGCCGAGCTCAATGCACGGGCGGTTCTTCACATTGGCGAAGCAGGCATCCTCCAGCGTGATCCTGCCGCAGTATTCCGGTTCCACGCGCAGATGAATGTCGGTCTTTGCGCCGGGTGTGCCGATCACGGAGATATCTTTGTAGACCATGCCGTCCTTGCCGACGATGATATCCGTGCAGCCGTCCTTGACGAGCTTGGAGAGGGAGATGCGGTTGGTCTTGCCGGCAATATAGAGCTTATGGATAGAGCCGTCCAGCCGTTCCTGATGATACTGCCGGATCTCGCTGCGGATCGCTTCGCTGATCTGCGCGACGGTTTCGGGGGAAGGCTTTGCGGTATAGAATCCCTGAATGAGATCTACGCCCAGATGGATCACGGTGCGGAGCTCTTCGGCAGTTTCGACACCTTCAGCCAGTGCCGTGATATGGCTGTCGTGGCAGAATTCGATGATCTCGCGCACAAAATGCAGCTTCTGCGGCTGATTCTGGATATCCGTAATCAGTGAGCGGTCGATCTTGACGACGTTCGGCATGTAGCGCAGCAGATTGCTCACATTGGAATAGCCCATGCCGTAATCATCGACGGCGATATCAATACCAAGCCTGTTGAAATGATTCTTCAGCCGGCAAAGATCTTCGTCAGAGAGCTCTGCTTCTTCGGTCAGCTCCACGACGATCCGGTTGGCATATTTCTGAAGATACGCCTGCACCGCTTCATGCGATTCCTCTGCGATCCGGACGCCGGGGATACTGTTCAGAAAGACGCGCTTGCCCGCAAAGCATTCGGGCTTTCGTTCGATCAGGCGCAGGACATTGAGGAATGTTGCGCGTTCGATATCGGGCAGACGGTCCTGCATGTTGGCGTATTTGATCACGGCAAGCGGCGAAAGGCGCTGCTTGGTTCTCGGACGCATCAGTGCTTCATAGGCGCAGACGGTGCCGTCCGATGCGCGGATGATCGGCTGGAAATGATAATCCAGCAGGTTTTCGTCAAGAATCCGGCGCACGAGATCATATTCCTCGCGCTCCTCCGGTGTCAGCGTTTCGTAGGCATAATGCGCGACGGCAAACTTGTTGTTGCGGATCTTTTCAAGCTTCTTCTGCATCTGTTTGAGCAGGATATTGCGCCGCAGCACTTCAAATCCGCAGGAAACCGTCAGGATCCAGCGGCGGTAGATCTCATCATAGCAGCGCGGCTCGCCTTCATAGTGAATGACTGCATAGCCATAGCATTCATTTTCCGAGAAGACAGGCGTGAAGATGTAGGCGGAGGGCTGTTCCCGCGGTTCGCTGAGCTCCGGCAGCATTTCTGCTGTCTGAAAGAGCTGATCCAGCCCGACCATATTGTTGCGGTGGTCGTTCTGGTAGCGGATCGCGTGGATCATCTGTTCGGGATAGCCGTTATTTTTCACATGGATGCCCTGCTCCATGTATTTCCAGCTGTTTGCAAGGCAGAGGTGGAAGTCCGCTGCGCCGGAAATCTGATAGGCGTAGGAATAGACCGTGCTCAGGTATTCTGTCAGCGACGACTGCAGGATGAGGTTCTCGTGCATCGTCGTGAACACAGAGAGGTAGCCCTCCTCGGAGATATCCGTTCCCCAGACATCGCGCTTGATGCGGTATTCCGGCATGGTCGTTTCCGTGCAGCCGCAGCTTTCGCCGATCAGCAGATGCGGCTTGATCTTGAACGAATCCGGTACCTTCCCAAGCATTCTCGCCATGAGAAATTCAAAGGCATATTCGCCGAACTCCTCAGCGGGGATCATTGCGGAGGTGAGTGTTTTCGGGCTGGTGCGTCCTTCAAAGGTGGAATCATAGCCCGCGACGGCGATATCTTCCGGCACACGGATCCCGCGTTCGTTCAGTGCCTTGCAGAGACCGATCGCCATCTGATCGTTTGCGCATGCAACAGCGTCCGGCAGACCGATCCCCTTGGAAAGCATCTGTTCCGCGAGCATTTCGCCGCTCTGATACCAGAAATCGCCGTAAATGATGCGGTCAGCGGGAACAGAGAGCCCGTGATCCTGCATTGCGGCGCGGTACGCATTGCAGCGGTCTTTCGAGTGTTTGTGCCACTTTTTTCCCGTGAGAAACGCGATATCGCGGCAGCCGTGGACTTCGATCAGGTGCGAAACGATCTCATAGACCGCAGCATAACCGTCCGTGCAGATGCTCGGAAAGAGGTCGCTCTCCTTTTCGATGGCGACGATGGGCTTGGAGAAGGTCTGCTTGAGACGGTTCTCCAGCGTTTCCGCAGCACCGGCAGTCTGGATGCTGTCCTTGAGGATCACGGCGCCGTCGAAGAGATCCGGGTTCATCAGCGAGAAAATGTTGGATTCTCCCTGCTCGCGTTCGGCTGTGTCCTGATACTTGCGGTACATGGAAAAGATGCAGACATCGAAGTCTGCTGCAAAGGCGTTTTTCATGAATCCGACGATAAACCGTTCCTGGTAGCTTTCATCCGCCTGTCCGACAAACAGTGCGATCCGTTTTCTCACATTCGCCATGACGTGTTTCCTTTCGTATACAGTGATGATGGATGATGCTGCGGGGGACTGCCTAATTATAACTATTATATCATATGATTGCATTATTGTCAATTATTTTCTGAAAATTCCACTTCGATTCAGATAAATCTGTGCTGATTGCCGTGAAGCCGCGCACAAACAGCCGAAACAAAAAGCACAGGCAGCAATCTGCCTGTGCTTGTTTGGAATTATTCACGGAAGAGATTGTTCCGGCGTCTGTCCTGCGGATTCTTCTCATACCGCTTCTTGCCGATGATATAGCGGATGATCTTGAACACCGTGATGAGAAGCGCATAAACTGCCGATTCAAATGCCATCTCTGCAAGGTCGAACATGTAGTCGTTGTGGTTAATGAGCGCCCAGAGCCAGCGGACAATGAACAGAACGATCATCAGGAAGCTGAAATGAACGGCGAAATAGAGCATCCAGAAGCTGGGTTTGGAACGACTTAATGCGATTTTCATAGTGATCCCTCCTTAATCTCATAAATAAAATAAAAAAATGCCGTGTTTTACATGGTGTAATAATCTGCCGTTTGTTTCCTGTATGGTATTATAGCATAGTTTCTTGAAATTGTCAATATGAATCTAATCTTTTTTTGTGTAATTTTGTATTATATCAAAAAAATGCTGTGTGAGGCGTTCTTTGTATTTCTTTGAAAAAATTTTTTCCTGTTCATGTAACACTTCCCGCGGGATTCACGATTGTTATATGTGAAAGCAGTTTTCGGTGATGCCTGGTACCTGAAAAAAGGCGCTGCCGAACCCCCTTCCTGCTTTCCAAATAATTAGAAACGAGGGTGAGATCATGAAATATATCAGAAAAACAGCTGCAATGCTCACAGCCCTGACGGTTCTGCTTCCTGCTGCGGTCAGCCAGACGGCAGTTCCGGCAGTCTCTGCCGCTGCCGCCGAAGAAACAGCAGAAACCCCCGTGACTGCGGTTCCGGATTGGGTGCCGAAAAATTATGGGGATGCACTCAAATTTCGCAACGAACACGGTGCAACCTACTGCGCGGACGGTTATCTCCTCGTGCTTTTTACGGAGAAAAAGACTTACAGCAACGAGGAATCCAATTATGTGATCGATGAAACAAGCCATTGCCTGGAACGTGTCATGGACAAGGTGTTCACGCCGGCTGACTTCTATCCGGTCGACATGGAACTGGATCTGAATGTCGTTGATTCGCAGTTCCATATGGCGGTTTTTGAGGCAAAAGCTGCCGGAAACACTGCTGTCCTGCATACGGACGTACGCAGGGATTACGGCACCGACGTTTCCAAATCGATCTCCCAGGAAGAATATACCTTCACAGTCGGTACGGATCTTTCGATTACAGAGACCGACGTGTTCGGATGGCTGCCGGACTGCATTTCCGAGATCACTGCACAGATCGAGGAGACCGGCAGCCCCATCCTCACCCATGACAATTATGCCGCGATCTGCATCCGGACAACTGCCGGCACACCGGGCGACTGGAAACGCTCGTTCTGGGGTACGAACGGCGATCCGAAATCTTTGGATGACGATTACGGCAATATGGAACTGCTCGGCTCGGTCAATTGCGATACAGTGAGCCTGGATTTGATCGACGGCGGCATGAGCTACATGGTTTATCTGTATCAGGCGCTGAAGGACGGCGAAGCACATCTCGAATGGCAATACACCGCGGGTGAAAAGCTCATTGACAACATCGAATTTAATTATCAGATCGTCGGCGGAGCGAAGTATTTCCTCAGCCCGAAGGATGCGTTCATTCAGATCGTGGATGCAGACACGAAAGAGCTTGTGGATATGAACACCCTTCAGGAAGACGAAAACGGCTCGAAGGTTTATATCGAGCTGGAGCATTATGTCCCTGTGC
>JAFZPL010000017.1 GCA_017550355.1 Oscillospiraceae bacterium
TCGTTCATGATGATGTTCACGCAGTCCTCGTGGAAATCGCCGTGATTGCGGAAGCTGAACAGATACAGCTTCAGCGACTTGCTCTCCACCATGCGGATGCGCGGCACATAGGAAATGTAGATCGTCGCAAAATCAGGCTGACCGGTGATCGGACAAAGGCTCGTGAACTCCGGGCAGTTGAATTTGACGAAGTATTCTCTGTTCGGGTGCTTATTCTCAAAGGTTTCCAGCACGGAAGGGTCATAGTCCGTCGGATATTTGGTATGCTGATTGCCGAGCAGGGTCATGCCCTCCTGCTCTCTGTTTCGTTCGCTCATCAGTGCATCCTCCCGTTGCATTCAGTTGATAGCCGGATCGGTGATTCCGTTTGCCGCAAATGCCGCCGCGCGGTCACGGCAGGTGCCGCAGAGTCCGCAGGGCTTATCGCCGCCCTCATAGCAGCTCCATGTCAGGTGATACGGCGCGTGCAGCCGCAGTCCCATTGCAACCACATCCGCCTTGTTGCATTCCACAAACGGCGCGACCACCTGAAGCTGCTGCCCGCTGCCGATATAGATCGCATCGTGCATCGCATCGTTGAAATCCACCGAGCAGTCAGGGTATGCGTTGCCGGCGGCATCGTCCGCATGAGCACCGTAATAGATCACCTCGCAGCCATGCGACAGCGCAACGCTTGCCGCAGAGGAAAGGAACAGTCCGTTCCGGAACGGCACATAGGTTGAGACGGGCTTGCCGTCCGTTTTGGTCAGCTGTTCCGCGTAGCTCTCCTTCGGAATCTCCTCTGTACTGCCCTTAAGCAGAGAGCAATCAGAATCCGCAAAAATCGCCGCAAGATCCAACGTTTGCAGCTTTACGCCGTAATATGCCGCGACCGCTTTCGCAGCCTCGATCTCTTTGGTGTGCTTCTGCCCGTAGGAAATCGACAGCGCCAGCACATTTTCTGCGCCGTATTTATCAATCGCAAGCGCCAGACAGGTTGTGCTGTCCAGGCCGCCGCTGAATAGTACCAATGCTTTCATTATTTCACACCCTCCGAAAGAAGTCTCTGCAGGTTCCAGTCCTCCTGGAATTTGCCGCAGAAGGTCTGCGTGACCGTTCTGGCAGAGGCATTGCGGATGCCGCGTGCGGTCATGCAGGAATGCGTGCCGGCAATGACCACGCCCACATCGGGTGTATCAGCCGCTTCCATCAGAATCTCCGCGATATCCGCGCCCAGACGCTCCTGCAGCTGCAGGCGCTTCGCCGCCATATCGCAGATGCGCGCAATCTTGGAAAGACCAATCACTCTGCCGCGCGGAATGTAAGCCACATTCACCGACATATCGTACATGAGCGCAATATGGTGCTCACAGTAAGAGAACACCTCGATATCGCGCACAACAACGGGGCCGGCGTGCTGCGGCGCTTCAAAGGTCTTGCCGAACATCTCGGCAATCTCGTGGTTGCTGTACTGGATGCCCTCAAACACTTCCTCGTACATTCTTGCCACACGCTCCGGTGTCTCGCGCAGACCCTCACGGTCTGGATCATCACCCAGCGCGATCAGGATGCCGCGGATATGCTCTTCAATAGCCTGCTTGTCGATCATGTTTACCCTCTTTTCACAAATGCGCCAGTATTTGCAGGATATCGGTTATCATCCCCTGCAACGCGACCGGCGGATACTCCCTTTGCAGATATTCCAAAAAATCCGGCTGACTCGTCAGCCAGCGAAACACCGCGTCAAGCGGCTGATTCTCGTCCAGAAAAATCATGCGCACCCTGTCGCCCTCTGCGCACAGACCGAAATGTCCGATCGATTCCACGGTGTCCGGCGATTCCGATGCGTCGATCAAAAACTGATTCCGGAAGCATTCCGGCTCATACTGCAGCTGACCGGATGCGACCAGCGCGATGTAATCCGCCGTAAAATGGTGATAGAGCCCGGAAGTGAACATCTCTGTGCATAACCAGAACAGCACTTCACAGAAATGTGCCATATGCGGATACGCACTGCCCGCGAAATCAAAACCGGTTCCCTGTGCAGCAAACTCCGTCAATGTGATGCCGAGCGCGTCACAGTACAATTCAAGGCCGTTGCTGGAATCACGGTAATGCAGAATCTGCAGGAAAAACGGCTCGCTGTAATTCCGGACGGCACGCTCCGCCGTCAGCGGTTCGCCGGTCGTCTCGCGCACATAGCGGAACAGCCGGTGAATATCGTTTTCGCCGTATTCATAATCCGGTTCATCCGCTTCCCGGAAATGTTTATTCGCAAGACGGGCAAGGTCGCTGCCGAACGCGGTATCGCTGTGCTGTTTGGCTTTCTCCAGCAGGGAAAGCACCGTGGTTTTCATCAGACGCCCCTCGCCATCGGATCCCAGATAAACTTATGCAGCTGCAATTGCAGCCGGAATCCGCCCATCTGTTCTTCCTTCATGATGTCTACGATCTCCGCCGGGTCAATACGCCCGAATACGGGGCTCAGATACAGCGGACACTGCGGACGGTATTCCTCCGCGATCTCTTTGGCGCGGAAGACGTCCGCACGCGAGCCGCAGACAAATTTCACGCAGTCCCATTCCTGCAGGAGCGCGAAATTCTCCGTACACATAAAGCGCTCCATTTTGCTGGAGGGCAGCTTGTAATCCATCGTAAAGACGCCGCCGCACTGCTGAAAGTCCTTGAGCGGCACAGCGCCGTTTGTCTCAATTTCCACGCGCAGACCGAGCTTTCTGCCGAGTCTGTCGATCACTTCGCCGATATCCGGCTGCAAAAGCGGTTCACCGCCCGTCAGCGTGACATCCCGCACGCCCTGTGCGGCAGCCTCCTCCGCAATCTGCATCAGGCGGCTCATGGAAACGACCTCATGCGGCGCGTCCTTGCCGCATGCCCACGCGGTATCGCACCAGTCACAGCGGAGATTGCAGCCCGCAAACCGCAGGAACAGTGCCAGTTCTCCGGCACTGCGTCCTTCACCGTTGATGCTGATAAAATGCTCAGCCAGCTTGAAGTTTTCCATATTACACCTCGTAGCTTGCGCAGTTCGCCGGTGTCTCGTAAACGGTCACGCGCAGAACCGGCAGTCCCGCTTCTCTGAGCGCCTCATAAAACGCCTTTGCGAAATTCTCCGCGGTCGGGCGGTACGGCACCTCAATCAGCCGGAAGCCCTCATCCTGCAAAGCAAAGACTGTTGTTTCGCGCAGAGAACCGCTCTCATAGATCATGGCGTGATCGTAGGAATCGGCAAGCGCACGGACGGCTTGCTTCAGGTCGCCGAAATCAATGACCATGCCGCGCTTTTCACCGGATTCGGTCAGCGTTTCCGCACCGGCTTCCACCTCAACCGTCCAGGTATGCCCGTGCAGATTGGCACATTTGCCGTTGTACCCCGCAAGAAAATGCGCGCTGTCAAACGCAGCGGATGTTTTCAGTCTGTACATAAGTGCTCCTTTACTGTTTCGCTTCGTCGATCATTCCGGCGAGTTCCCGCACGGACGACGCCATTTCCTCTGCCTTTTCAGCATGAACATAATGCCCGCATTGGCAGCGGACGTTCTTCGCCGTTCCGCCTGTATACCGATCGGGCAGGGAACACCATACATCTGCGTGTTCCGAATCGTATCCGGTTGATGTATAGAAGATCATCGGGATCTCCGGCACCGAACCCGCCGAAACCTTTTTCATATTTTCCTCAGCGCATTCCGCTTCACGAATCAGCGTTTCAGAACCGCGCTTTGCCTGAAACAGCGCCAGATAGACTTGCTTTTCTTCCTCCGTCAGCGCCGGAGAGGACAGCGCCGGATACACCGAAACCGGCGGCACCACACGAAACGCACCGAGATCAACAGCCCATGCCATTACCTTGTCAAGCAGCGGATTCTGCGAAGTGACCTCATAAGCACCGGGAATCGCGGCATCCGAGAACAAAATACCGGAAACTTCATCCGGGTACTGCTGCGCCCAGTAGAGCGCCTCCATGCCGGATGCCGAATGCGGTACAAGGATATACGGTGCTTCGATGCCCGCGCCCGTGAGCGCTCTGCGCGTCTGGGAGAGCATCGTATCAAGGTCACGCGGCAGATCGGTCTCATCGCTGAAGCCGTAGCCGAATTTTTCTACCACCGCAATGCGGAATTCATCGGTCAGACGGCTGTACAGCGGTTTGAAGTCGTAGATCGGCGAAGAGGTGCCGTAACCGGAGAGAAACACAACGGTCTTCTCCCCCTCGCCCTCGCTGTAGACATACATTGTACCGCCGTCTATGCTGACCGGCGTGCCGACGGTCTTTTCCAGCAGCGGCGCTTCCTTTTTCAGCATGATGCGATGATAGATGAACAGTCCGACGATGGCGAGAATATCAATCAGCAGAAAAATCAGAATGGCGATGCCAATACGCTTCAGAATCTTTTTCATTTTATTTCTCCCTGATACGTTCTCTATAAAAAGACTCCCGTCATGGGGCGACGGGAGCTAGTTTTCCGATCGTGCCCTAGTTTTGTTTTGCGACAGGATGGTGCGAATGAACTGTCGGGTTTTCATACCGGGTACTATTATAACATAACAGAGAAGGATTGTCAAGAGGGTTCGCGCAGAATTTCCGCATAAATGCGAAAAAAA
>JAFZPL010000087.1 GCA_017550355.1 Oscillospiraceae bacterium
GCCAAACACGGTTGACAAGCGGCTTTCGCGCAGTCTGCTGAAACTGCGTGAAATGCTGAACGAGTAAGGAGGGATTATTATGACAGAGCGATTTGATGAGCTGAATTCTTCGGCACTGAATATGGCGGACGCATCGCTTGCACATATTGCAGAAACAGCAGCCATTCCGCCGGAAACCGCAGACCGCATCGCGGCACGCACCATGGAAAAACTCGGCTTTTCCTCCCCCAAGACAAAGCCGGTCATCCGGCACACAAAGCGTCCGAAGCACATTGCGGCACTGGTCGCGGCGGTACTTTCAGCGGCGGCACTGGCAATTGGAGTCGGCGGCTATCTGCGGTACAATCAGCGTGCAATGGAAAAGAATTTCGGTGTTCTCGGCACGGCAAAACTGGCTGATATGCAGCTTGCCGAACCGAAAACATTTACAAACGGCGTTGTCAATGCAACCGTGGAAGCAGTACTGTGTGACGGCGTGAATGCATACGCACTGACCACATTCAAGACCGTTGATCCGGCACAAACAGCGGATTGGAATTTGCAGCTTTTCAATTACCGTGAAAAAGGCTGCCCCGAATATGAATGGAAATCTGCGTATCCAACAAGTACGGCGAAACAGGAATTTGACGGTGAAGCATGGGTAACATGGGAAATACGGCTTCCGGAAGGAGCCGCCGCCGATACCCTGACGATTGTTTTTGAAAGGACAGAAACTGATTTTCCGAGTGACGAAGACATCAAAGCGGCAACGCGTGAGGGTATCTTGATGGAGGATATCTATGAGCGCAAAGAATTCATCGGCAGCCACGTCCCTTATTTCGATGATCTGACGGACGGACTGGAAATTGATATCCCGCTGACTGTAAATATTCCAGTTATTACACTGCGTTCTGAAATCGGCGACGAACTCAAAATGTCCGGTTTTGAGATGATTTCCCCTGCGCACAGCGGCAGTCTGGTACGCTATAACGAAGATTTCCGTATCATCCGGAAGGACGGGACATCTGCAAACGGCTGTATCCAGAACGGTCGTGACTATAGCTGGCAGTATATCGAAAAAATCGACGGTGTCAAGTATCGCTTTGACGATCCTGCAACCTATATCGGTTTTGTCGATGTCACTGATATTGAAGCACTTGAATTCAGTTCCGGCACATATTCCCTCGTTGACAGCACAACATAATCCCGTTTATCAGCCGCCCGGAGAAGCAGCAGCCGCTTCTGGGCGGCTGCTGTATTTCCATAAAGCTGTCCGTCTCCCATGTACAACCGTATGCACAAAATGAACAATTCACAGAATGAAACTTTGTGAATCCGTCCTATTGATTTTTTTCGCGAAATCATGTATACTATAGTATGAGATTTTTAGAAAGGATGATTCTCATGTCAGAATTACAGCTCAACATCAAAACCGTAAAGTTCGGCGGAAGCTCCCTTGCAAGCGCCGAACAGTTCCGCAAGGTCAAGGCGATCATTGAGGCGGATCCCACCCGCCGCTTTGTTGTCCCGTCCGCACCGGGCAAGCGGTTTTCCGATGATATCAAGATCACCGATATGCTTTACACCGCGCAGCGCCAGGCAGCAGCCGGCGAGGATTTCTCCGAAACGCTCAATATCATTCGCAAGCGTTATCTCGGCATCGCGGAAGAGCTCGGTCTGAAGCTGGATCTCACCGATGAGCTGAACCAGATCGGATTCCGCCTCAAGGAAGGCGCAACCAAAGACTTTGCCGCAAGCCGCGGCGAATACCTGAACGGCAAGCTGCTTGCAGAATATCTCGGCTTCACGTTCGTGGATGCCGCAGACGTGATCTGCTTCAACGACAACGGCACGCTGATGATGTCCGAGACCATGATGGCACTCCGCAGCCGTCTCGAAAATCTGCCGAATGCGGTGATCCCCGGATTCTACGGTTCCCGCCAGAACGGCGAGATCATCACCTTCTCCCGCGGCGGTTCGGATATCTCCGGTTCGCTCGTTGCAAGAGCAGTCCGCGCAGAGATTTATGAGAACTGGACGGATGTTTCAGGCGTTCTCGTCGCTGATCCGCGCATCGTGAAGGATGCAGCCGTCATCAACACCATCACCTACGAAGAGCTCCGCGAGCTTTCCTACATGGGCGCAACTGTTTTGCACGAGGACGCGATCTTCCCGGTCCGTGCGGCAGGCATCCCCATCAATATCCGCAACACCAACCGCCCGTCCGATCCCGGCACATTTATCGTTGCAGACGACAGTGCCGATTCCGATGCACCGACCGGCTACACCATCACCGGCATCGCAGGCAAGAAGGGCTTCTGCGCAATCAACATCGAAAAGGCGATGATGAACAGCGAGATCGGCTTCTGCCGCAAGGTGCTCACGGTTCTGGAGGAGTTGAACATCTCCATCGAGCACATGCCGACCGGTATCGACACCATGACCATCATCGTTTCCGAAGAAGCGCTCAAGGATCGCGAAAAGACTGTGATCTCCCGCATCCGCAAGGCAGTCAATCCCGACAACTGCACCATCGAACACGGCATCTCTCTGCTCGCGGTCGTGGGACGCGGTATGCGCCGCACGCGCGGTACCGCAGCACGCATCTTTGCGTCTCTGGCACATGCCCGCATCAACGTCAAGATGATCGACCAGGGCTCCAGCGAGCTGAATATCATCATTGGTCTGCTGGACGGCGACTTTGAGGAAGCAATCCGCCGCATCTATTCTATGTTCGTGGACAGCACACTCTCCTGATCCAAACGCTAAATCATATACATATCAGGCACGTACAGCACATTGTACGTGCCTGATGCATTTTCAGCAGCGGAAAGTGAAATTCCGTGCAGATACGGCTTTTTCAGAACGATTATGCTAATAGGCGCATAAAATTGAATATCTTTGAAAATCAAAGATATCAGGAGATATCCGGAGATTTCGTCACGAAAAATGAAAATCCCCGATAAATCCGGTTTTCTCCGCGATTGCAGTTTTTTTCCCGATGTGTTATGATAGATACATCGGATAACAAAAGGAGGCATACACATGGCTGAACTGCAAAAGAAACGGCTGCAGGATCTGCTGAACAGGCAGCATCAGCGGCTGCAGGTGCTTGCAGCAATCAAGGCAAAAACCGACCTTCGTGCCAACATGCCGTTTTTCGATGTGAAATACCGGTTTGCAGATGAAGAGGAAACCGGACGGATCGAGGCGATTCTCGGCGGGCTGTCGTACAAGCTGCCCGGCAGGATCGACACTGCCGCGCTCTCCGGAACCAAAGTCGACAAACCCACCTATCAGGGGCAGGCGTGGATCTGCTTTCTCGGCGGATCAGAAACGCTTCTGCATATCTTCATACAAGGGCGCATCGACGATATTCTGCGTGATATAGACGACTGGCAGGCTTTGAGCCACGCCATCCTCCTGCTGCTCGGCGATTACCGCCACCTCATCTTTTTGGATGACGACGGCAGCATAACTGAAGCGGAAATCCCCTCCACGGACGATTCCGCAGCCACATAATTCAAGGTTATACAGTTTTGTATAATACAGAACCGACCGGAACGGTCTCAACAAACGGAAAGGGAGTGCTCTTATGTTACAGTCCATCGTTACAGCGGCAGCAATTTCACTGCCCACAGATCCCGTCACACTCGGCATCATCATCGGCGTTGTGGTTCTCCTTGCAATCATCCTGGGAACCGGCTACCTGAAAGCACCGCCTGACACCGCATTCATCATCTCCGGTCTCCGCAAGAAGATCATCATCGGTAAAGCAAGCGTCCGGATCCCGTTCTTTGAGCGTGTCGATAAACTGAAGCTGCAGCTCATTGCAGTCGATGTCAAGACGTCCAGCGCAGTGCCGACCGCGGATTATATCAATATCAACGTCGACGCGAACGTCAACATCAAGGTTTCCAGCGATCCGATGCTCATCAAACTCGGCGCAGAAAACTTCCTTAACCGCGATACCGACTACATCGCAAAAATCGCAAGAGAAGTGCTCGAAGGCAACATGCGTGAGATCGTCGGTCAGATGACGCTCGAAGCAATGGTCAACGACCGCAAGGCGTTCGCTGAAAAGGTGCAGGAGAATGCCGCACCGGATCTCAACCGCATGGGACTTGAGATCGTCTCGTTCAACGTCCAGAACTTCACGGACGATCAGAACCTGATCGAGAATCTCGGTATCGACAACACCACGAAGATCCAGAAGAAGGCTGCAATCGCAAAGGCAGAGTCCGAAAAGGAAATCGAGATCGCACGCGCAAAGGCGAAGAAGGAAGCGAACGATGCCCGCATCGTTGCAGAGACCGAAATCGCACAGAAGAACAACGAACTCGCAATCCGTCAGGCAGAACTCAAAAAGGACGCAGATACGCAGCTGGCTATTGCAGATGCTGCATATGAGATCCAGCGTGAGGAACAGCGCCGCACGATCGAAGTCTCCAAGGCAAATGCTGATATCGCCGCATCTGAAAAGAGCGTCGAGCTGAAGGCAAAGCAGGCAGAGGTCATGGAGAAGTCCCTCGAAGCAGACGTCAAGAAGAAGGCGGAGGCAGACCGCTACAAGGCACAGCAGGAAGCAGATGCAAAGCTCTACCAGCTCAAGAAGGAAGCAGAAGCAGATCGTTTCCAGCGCGAGCAGGAGGCTGAGGCACAAAAGGCGGAAGCAGAAGCCGCAAAATTCGCAAAGATCCAGGAAGCAGAAGGTATTGCAGCTGTCGGTCAGGCAGAAGCAGACGCGATCCGCGCAAAAGGTCTCGCAGAGGCGGAAGGTATCAACGCAAAGGCAGAGGCTATGAAGAAATACGGCGAAGCAGCAATCCTCGAGATGTACTTCAAGGCGCTGCCGGATGTCGTCCGCAATGCTGCTGCACCGCTCGCACAGGTTGACAAGATCACGATGTACGGCGAAGGCAATTCCTCGCAGCTGGTCGGTGATATCATCGGCACGACCACCAAGATCACGGACGGTCTCACAGAGGCAACGGGCGTGGATCTCCGTGCACTGCTTGCAGGATTCCTCGGCGGAAAGCTCTCCGCACCGAATCCCCCCGCAGCACCAATCGTTCCGACAGAACCGCTCACCGATCCTGTTCCGGATGAACTGGATGACTGAATCAAAGGGCAGGAAGCCGCAAGGTTTCCTGCCCATATTATATGGTATATAAAAATGCCCCGCAAAACCGAAGCTTTGCGGGGCGTTCTTTCAGGGTTCGATCGTATACATCGTTGCGGCGTTCTCCTTGGTGGCAACCTCATTGATCTCCGCGACACGCACGCGCATGGTCTTTGCGCCCAGTGCCAGTTCGATCACATCGCCGGTCTTGACCTCGTAGGAGGCACGCTGCACCTTCCCGTTCACAGTGACTCTTCCGGCATCACACGCTTCATTCGCAACGGTACGCCGTTTGATCAGACGGGAAACCTTCAGGTACTTGTCAAGTCTCATGATTTCTTCTTTTTCTTGGTTTCCTTCGGCTTCGGGGGATTGACCGCTTCCTTCAGATACTTGGATGCGCGGAACGCGGGCGCTTTCTTTGCCGGAGTGACCATCGGTTCGCCGGTACGCGGATTCTTCGTGGTCTTTTCCTTGCGCTCGTGGATCTCAAAGGTACCGAGTCCCGTCAGGTGAATCTTCTCGCCTGCAATCAGGGACTTGATAATGACGTCGGTCACCATCTTGAGTGCGTCCTCAGCCTGTTTTCTGGTGCATTTCCCCTCTTGCGCCAGCATGGAAATCAATTCGATCTTAGTCATGATACATCCTCCAAAAATGTAACTCTCAATTTTTTTGCAATTCTTTTCAGTCTGCTTTCTTTTCGGCAGACTGTGTTGCTTTTTTTGCCTGCTCCCAGTAGATGTCAAGTGTTTCAAGCGGCAGATCTGTCATCTCCTTGCCGTCTGCACGTACAAGACGTTCTGTCTCTGTAAAGCGAGTGAGAAATTTCTGCGAAGCACGCGTCAGTGCAGTTTCCGCGTCGATATGCAGATGCCGCGCAGTATTGACGCATGAGAAGAGCAGATCGCCGAATTCTTCCTCTATCGCTTCGGCGTCCTTCTTCTGCATCGCCTGTTCGAGTTCATCCGTTTCCAGCCGGATATACCGGAACGCTTCCTCGGCATTCTGCCAGTCCATGCCTGCACGCGACGCCCGTTTGCCGAGCTTCTGTGCATACATGAGCGCAGGCAGTGCCTTGCAGACGGCGTTCAGCGTATCCGATGCAGTTTCCTGATGCTTTGTCTCCTTCTTGATGCTGTCCCAGTTTTTCAGCACCTCGTCGCTTGTATCCGCCTTGACCTCACCGAATACATGCGGGTGACGCACCACCAGTTTGCTGCAGAGCTCGTCGCAGATGTCCTCAAAGGTGAAATGCCCCTGCTCTCTCTCAATCTGGCAGTGAAACACCACCTGCAGCAGCACATCGCCCAGTTCCTCGCGCATCATCGGCACACTGTCCATGTCGATTGCTTCGCAAGCCTCATAGCACTCCTCCAGCAGATCCTGCCGGATGCTCTGATGAGACTGCTCCTTATCCCACGGGCAGCCGTTTTCACTGCGTAAAACCTGCATGATCTGCAAAAGATCCGTGATGTCGTAATGCTGTTTGTCCCGCAGTGCAGCGAGCGTTTCTTCGCTTGTCCTCATACTCTTCTATCTTACCTCATTTTGCTCGAAAAAGCAAGTGTTTTCAACACATTTCCAGATTTTTCATTATTTATCCAATCCGGAAAGTCCGTATATCGTCTGATTCGACGAATCACACCCGTTCAAAGTCTGTCAATAAAACCGACTTTGCGGTAGACCTTCTGAAGCGTTTTTCTCGTCAGCTTGTAAGCCTGCTCTGCACCGCGCGTGAAGCACTGCGTCAGATAGGTCTTATCCGCACTCAGTCTTGCATACTCGGTCTGCACCGGAGAAAGATGATCCGCGACTGCCTCGCCGACTGCCGTCTTGAAATCGCCGTAGCCCTTGCCTGCAAATTCCTTCTCGATCTCCTCGAGCGTCTTGCCGGTCACAGTGCTGTAGATCGTCATCAGGTTGTTGATGCCGTCTTTGCCCTCGCGGTAGCAGACTTCCGTATCGGAATCCGTGACCGCACGCTTGAACTTGCGCAGGATGGTGTCCTTGTCGTCGAGGATAAAGACGCAGCCGTTCACGTTCTCGTCGGATTTGGACATCTTCTTGGTCGGATCCTGCAGAGACATCAGTCTTGCGCCCGCCTTCGGGATGTACGCATCCGGCACGGTGAAGGTCTCGCCGTA
>JAFZPL010000088.1 GCA_017550355.1 Oscillospiraceae bacterium
AGGTCGGTCTCCGCGCCGTCCTCCGTGACATAGACTTCACCGTGCTGATAAGGACTCATGGTGCCGGGATCGACATTGATATAGGGATCGAGCTTCTGCGCGGCGACCTTCAGTCCGCGGCTTTTGAGCAGTCTGCCGAGCGATGCCGCAGTGATGCCCTTTCCCAGTCCGGAGACCACACCGCCGGTTACGAAAATATATTTCGTCACTCTGATTTCCACCTTTCTACGATTATACGGGGAAAAGGGAGTTGGAGAACAGGGGAACCTGTCCCCGTTCTCTGACTCCCTGTTTCATTGTCTTCAGTTTGCGACGTACATCTGCTTGTACGGGTTGCCGCTGTCCGGCATAACCACAGTGAATTCCGCGTTCAGGATCTCGTCCGCGCTGCCGCCGAAATGTTCGCAGAACTCTTCGACAAAGCTGCGGATCTCTGCCAGATCCTCTGCGGTTGCCTTGCGCTTATGCACCTGATGCGGGAAATGGATCCCCTCACAGTCGGAGCGCAGATAGAGCTTTCCGCCGTGCATTCCGGTACACGGGAAATTGCTGACGATCGGCTTGCCGCTTTCGGTGAGTCCCAGCACGATGATGATGCCGCCCGCCTGATATTCCGCGAGAAAGCTGCCTGTTCTGCCGCCGATCACCATGACCGGCACTTTCTCCTTATACGCTTTCATATGGATGCCCGCGCGATATCCGGCGTTGCCCTGCACGAAGATCTTTCCGCCGCGCATTGCATAGCCCGCTGCGTCGCCGATGTTGCCGTGAACGATGATCTCGCCCGCGTTCATGGTGTCGCCGACAGCATCCTGTGCATTGCCGGATGTTTCGATGACTGTGCCGTTGAGATAGGCGCCGAGGGCATTGCCTGCGATGCCGTTGATCTTCACATATTTTCCGCTGGTGCCTGCCGCGAGAAACCGCTGCCCGATACAGCCGTTCAGTGTGATTTCCTGATCGGCGGTCTGACGCATCTGTTCATTGACTTCTGAGAATCCGAGCGTTGATACATTCAGTTCCATTCAGACCACTCCTTTCAGCACTTTATTCCGGAAATCGCTGCCCATTGCTGCGAGTTGCGGCTCGATCTGCAAACGTGCGAAGTCCACAGAGGACAGCGGCGTCTGATTGCGGATGAGTGCGGTGTAGATGCCCGTCCGGTGCATATGCCCGAGCAGCATGAAGCCGGTCAGACGGTCATCCTTGACGAACAGCCGCTTGATATGGTTTTCGTCTGCTTCTTCATACATGGTACAGCCCTCCGGCTGAGAGCCGGCAGTATGGCAATGGAAACCGAAAAAGCCGATGCTGTTCATGGGGATCGCGTTGTTGAACACCGTGTCTCCGCCCGCCATGTTCACGCCGGCGGTGCGTCCCTGCATATAGGCGTTCGGCATCAGTGCCATGACCTTGTTCATATCCGAGGAGATGTCGTGATATTCCGTGCAGTCTCCGGCAGCGTAAATATCCTTGAGCGAGGTCTGGCATTTGTCGTTGACAACAATGCCGCGGTTCACTTCACCGCCCGCAGCTTTGACGAGCTGCGTGTTTGCACGAACACCGACTGCGAGCACGAGTACATCGAAATCGACCTCAGCGCCGTTCTGCATGACCGCATGGCCGCCCTGAAATTCCTTTGCGCTGGTTCCGAGAATAAAGGAAATGCCGTTTTTCTCAAGATGATTCTGCATCATTGCGGCGCAGGTGTCGTCGAGAATAGAGGAAAGCACACGCGGCGCAAGATCGCAGACGGTGATGCTGCCGACTCTGTCGTGCAGTCCCTCTGCGCATTTCAGGCCAATCAGTCCGGCGCCGATGATGAGCACGCGGGATTCCGGCGTGATCGCCTGTTCCAGTGCGAGCGTGTCGTCAATCGTCATGAACGAGAATTTTTTCTCCACGGTGTCGAGCCCTGCCATCGGCGGCACGAACGGTGAAGAACCGGATGCATTGCAGACGGCATCATATGCGATCGTTTCGCCGTTGTCGAGCGTGACCGTCTTTGCGGCAGCATCGATTTTTGCGGCGCTTCTGCCGTAGAGCACCTTGACATTGTTATCTGTATAGAAGGATTCAGAGCGGTAATGCATCCGTTCCAGATCGGTCTTCTTTTCGAGATAACACGAGATGAGCGGACGGCAGTAAACCGGATGATTTTCCGCGGAAATCACAGTGACTGCGCTTTCCGCATCCACAGAACGGATGCCCTCGATGCATCCTGCGGCAGCAACGCCGTTTCCGATGATCACATAATGCTTCATTCCGCTTCACCCCGTTCCTCAAAGACAATCGCACCGTTCGGACATCCCTTGACGCACTGCGGCGTGCCGTGGGAATTGGTCATGCACAGCTCACATTTCTGCGCAACACCCGTTCCGTCTTCGACAACTGCACCGTAAGGGCAGACCAGCACGCAGGTCAGACATCCCACGCACTTGCTGTGATCAATTTCGATCACGCCGTCCTTTTTGGAGAGTGCGCCCGCGATGCAGCTTTTCACGCAGATCGGATCGGTGCAGTGGCGGCAGGAAACAGCGTATGTGACGCCGTTTTCATCTGTTTCGACCTGGATGCGCGGATAAATCTCCTTTCCGCGCAGCGCCTTGACCATGTCCGTCATGCCGGAATTGGCGAAGGCACAGTTATATTCACAGAGATGGCACCCGAGGCACCATTCCTCTTTCACATAGATTCGTTTCATATTCAGTGCCTCCACGCTTATTCGCCCGCATGAGAAATGCCAAGGATCTGCAGCTCTTTTTCAGTCAGACCGACGCCGCGCAGCATCAGGCGGTTGCCGCGCAGGGATTCAATGGAATTGATGCCCATGCCGCCCATCAGTTCCTTGATTTCATGCCGCCATGCGGTCATCAGATTGACCAGGCGCTGCGAACCGATATCCGGATTGAGGCGCTTGACCAGATCGGGGCGCTGTGTCGCAATGCCCCAGTTGCACTTTCCGGTGTGGCAGCTGCGGCAGAGGTGGCAGCCCATCGCAAGACATGCAGCCGTTGCGATATAGCATGCATCTGCGCCCAGCGCGATCGCCTTGACAACGTCCGCTGCGGAACGCACGGAACCGCCGCAGATGATGGATACATTGTTGCGGATGCCCTCGTCGCGGAGTCTCTGATCGACTGCTGCCAGCGCAAGCTCGATCGGGATGCCGACGTTGTCGCGGATGCGTGTCGGCGCAGCGCCGGTACCGCCGCGGAAGCCGTCAATCGCGATGATATCTGCGCCGGAGCGTGCGATGCCGCTTGCAATTGCCGCGATATTATGCACCGCTGCGACCTTGACGATCACAGGCAGACGGTATTCCGTTGCTTCCTTGAGCGAATAGACCAGCTGACGGAGGTCTTCAATACTATATATGTCATGATGCGGTGCAGGGGAGATTGCGTCGCTGCCCTCAGGGATCATGCGCGTCTTAGCAACGTCGCCGACCGCTTTTGTGCCGGGCAGGTGACCGCCGATGCCGGGCTTTGCACCCTGTCCCATCTTGATTTCAATTGCGGCACCGGCTTCCAGATAATCCTTGTGAACGCCGAATCTGCCCGATGCAACCTGAACGATCGTGTTCTTGCCGTACTTGTAGAAGTCTTCATGCAGACCGCCTTCACCGGTGTTGTAGCAGATGCCGAGCTCTGTTGCGGCGCGGGCGAGAGAAGCGTGTGCGTTGTAGCTGATGGAGCCGTAGCTCATTGCAGAGAACATGACAGGCATGCTGAGCGAAAGCTGTGGGGAAAGCGTGGTGTCGAGTGAGCCGTCCGGATTCCGTGTGATGTGATCGGGCTTTTTGCCGAGGAAGACGCGTGTCTCCATCGGTTCACGCAGCGGGTCGATCGGCGGGTTCGTGACCTGAGACGCATTGATAAGGATTTTGTCCCAGTAAACGGGCAGCGGGTTCGGGTTGCCCATCGAAGAGAGCAGCACGCCGCCGGTCTCTGCCTGCCGGTAGATTTCCTTGATCGTCTGATCGGAATAGTTTGCGTTCTCGCGCAGACGGCAGTCGCTCTTGACAATCTTCAGTGCGCGTGTCGGGCAGAGTGTGACACAGCGCTGGCAGTTTACACATTTGGATTCATCGGAGAGCATGACCTTGCCGTCCGCATCGAACCAATGCACCTCATTGGCACACTGTCGTTCGCAAACGCGGCAGCGGATGCAGCGGCTGTCATTGCGCACGACTTCAAATTCCGGATAGAAATTCAAAATGCTCCCTCCTTCACCTTCACGATCACGGGTTCGCCGCCTGCCGGAGCCCAGATATGCTTGATATCCGGCGCCATAACGCGGATCGCGGCTTCCTCACTCGCGATATAGACCATATCATCCTGTTCGCCGACGACCATCGAACGCAGCTTCAGACGGTCGTTCAGTGCCATCAGACCGCCCTCAAATCCAAGAATGATCGAGAACGGGCCGGTGACGAGCAGGCTCGGAAACACCGTGCGCAGATAGGTCAGCTTCTTCTTCTTTTCTTCAGATTCGCCCTCGATCGTTGACCAGAACGGTGCCGCAATGACAGCAGCCATTTCCTCAAGATTGAGGCCCTGCCGTCTCAGCAGGTAATCCGCAATGTATGTGATGACTTCTGTATCAGTCTGGAGCGTACATTTGTAGCCGTACATTTCAATGAAGCGGCGGTTTGCATCATACGAGGAGATCTCGCCGTTATGCACAATCGAATAATCCAGCATGCAGAAGGGATGTGCGCCGCCCCACCAGCCGGGAGTATTGGTCGGATAGCGGCCGTGCGCTGTCCAGCAGTAGGCGTCGTATTCTTCCAGGCGGTAATATCTTCCGACATCCTCCGGAAAACCGACCGCTTTGAAAGCGCCCATATTCTTGCCGCAGGAGAAGACGTAGCTTCCGTCAAGCTGGGAATTGATGCGGTTGACGATGCGGACGACGAGTTCCTTGTCGTCGATCTGAAGATGTCGGAGCACGGACTGCATCGGCGAAACAAACACGCGTCGGATGATCGGTTCATCGGTGATCTGCGGCATCTTGCGCACCTTGATGTGCTCGTCCTGCACGATCTCGAAGTATTCCTTCAGCAGCGTCATGCATTCGCTCTGACATGCACGGTTGTTGAAGAAGATGTGTAGTGCGTAGAAATCGCGGTACTCCGGATAAATGCCGTATGCCGCGAATCCGCCGCCCAATCCGTTCGAGCGGTCATGCATCGGGATCATGCTTTCAATGATGCTTTCACCGTTCATGCGCCTGCCGTCTTTTGAGATCATAGCGGAGACCGCACAGCCGGACGGAATGCGTACCTGACCTTCCAGTGGACTCATCTCTAATTCCTCCTCACAAAGAAAAAGGCGTTCATTTGAGGGCAGTTTCAGAGCTGACCTCAAATGAACGCCTTTGTTCATTTCATTGTCCCTATTCTAGCACATTGTGAAAGTTTTGTCAATAACCGGAGCACAGTTTTTCGGCAGAGGGGCGCAATTTCGGAAAGCCTGCCGAATTGTGCGGGAAAATATGATGAAAATTTATGCCATTCTCCGAAATTTGTCGGATTATATCGGAAGAGATACGGAGAAAATATTGTATCCGTCCGTACTTTCCGCCCAGATTTTCCCGCCGTGTTCCCGGATGATGCTTTCCGCGATCGAGAGTCCGAGCCCGTAGCTTTCGTGGTCATTGCGGGAGGGATCTGCCCGGTAAAACCGCTTGAACACCTTTTTGCAGTCCTCTTTGGAGAGCGGTTCTCCGGCGCCGGACACCGTCAGAACCGCATTGGAAGCCTGCCGTTTGAGCTTGACCGTGACCGGTTTTGCGGGATCGGAGTATTTCAGCGCATTATCCAGCAGGATCGTGACAACCTGCCGCAGCTTGTCCGCCTCGCCCTCCGCAGCAATGTGCTCCTCGATCTCTGTGTTGAGCGTCATGCCGTTCTCATAGAACATCGGCTCAAACGGGAGAATGGAATCGTTGACGATCTTGCTCAGCTGAATTCTTTCGCGCTGCATTTTGATGCGGTGCTGATCGAGCCGCGCAAGCTCCAGCAGACTTTCGACAAGACCGCGCATTCGCTGTGAGGTGGAGAGGATATTGCGGGAGCACTGCGCCTTATCACTGTCCGGGTAGCTTTGGTCATTCAGCATTTCCGCATTGGTGATGATGACCGTCAGCGGCGTTTTCAGCTCGTGGGATGCATCCGCGATAAACTGCTTCTGCTCGTTCCACGTTGTTTCAACGGGCTTGGTCACCCATTTCACCAGCAGCAGACTGATGACGAAAAAGATCGAGCAGCCGATGAATCCTGCGAAGAGTGCATTGCGGACAAGTCCGTGGATCATGGCTTTTTCGCTGGAAATATCCGCAAAGACAATGACTCTTGCCCGCATTGTTTCGACACGCAGATAGCGCAGATCATAGTCTGAAAGAACACCGTCCGGCTGTTTGCTTGTTTCGGCAGTGCGGACGATTTTTGTGAGCGTCTCCTCATCGGTGATCCCGTAGTATTCTGCGCCCTCTGCCTTGATATTGCCTTCGTCGGAAATATACACTGTGAAAAACGGCATCCGGAAATTGTTCTGCATATTATTCGGAATACTGTTCGGCATGTTGTTTGGTATCCGCATTTGCTGGGAATTCGACGGCATATACGCCATTGCACGCATCATCTGCAGGCTGTCGCGCTTCAGATTCGTGCGCGTCATGTGCAGACCGATTCCGAAAATTCCGGTAAACAGCGCTGTGACAATAAACATGATGACCAGGACAAATTTGATGCGCAGACGTTTCAGCATGGCCCGTCACACTCCAGATGGTAGCCGAGCCGCCGCACCGCTTCGATCCGGATATTCGATCCGATGCTGACGAGCTTTTTGCGGAGAAATCCGACATAGACCTCGACATGGTTTTCGACGGCGTTGGAATCGTAGCCCCAGACCTTCGTCAGGAGCGTTTCCTTTGAGACATGGTTCACGCCGGATGCCATCAGGATCCGCATGACCTCATATTCCCTTGCGGAGAGCCGGACGCTGTTTTCGCCGCAGACAAGCGATGCCGATTCCATATCAAGCCGCGTGTTCCCAAACACCAGCTCATTGACCTGTGAACCCTGCCGGCGCAGCAGAGCATTGACACAGGCAAGCAGTTCCCGCGCATCAAAGGGCTTTGTGAGATAGTAGTCCGCGCCAGAATTGAGCCCCGCCACCTTGTCCTCGATATCTGATTTTGCCGTCAGCATCAGGATCGGGACGGTGTTCCGCTTTTCGCGGATCGTCCGTGCGACCTGATAGCCGTCCTTTTTTGGAAGCATGATATCCAGTATGATCAGATCGTAGATATTCAGCATCGCATACTGTTCGCCGCTTTCTCCGTCGAACGCGGCATCTGCTTCAAACCCCTTGGAACGGAGCATCAGTTTCAGCGAATCCGCGAGAACCTGTTCGTCCTCAATAATCAGTATTTTCAAGCAGATCCCTCCTTTTCCCACTCTATTATAGCAAAACCCGCTGCCGATTGCAAGGAGCTATTGCAAATTTATCATATTGTTTCACTTGTTTTTCATTTTCGCTTAACGCACCATTCACCCGTTTTCAGTTTCATTTCAGCTTTGCGGAGTATAATCCAAGTATAGCATGAACGCAATTATACTGTCCGGACAAAAATACTGTCCGGAAATGTGCATTCTGTGTTCTGACCAAATGAAAAGAGGTGAGAGTATGGATTTCAGGCATGAGATCAAGCATGAGATCAACTATTCCGATCTGCTCACGATCCGGCATAGGCTCAGCGCTGTCGCATATTCCGATCCCCACGCGATCAACGGCAGATACCTGATCCGCAGTCTGTATTTCGACAATCTCGCAGACAAGGCACTGATGGAAAAGGTCAATGGCCTGCCGGTCCGCGAGAAATTCCGCATCCGCTATTATAACGGTGATACATCCGTGATTCATCTGGAAAAGAAAAGCAAGGTCGACCATCTGGGCAACAAGCAGAGTGCGCCGCTCACGGCAGAGCAGGCACAGCGCATTGTGGACGGCGATCTTGCATGGATGCTGGATTCGGAATTCCCCCTGATCCGCGAACTGTATTCCAAAATGCAGACGCAGGGCATTGCGCCCAAAACGATCGTGGACTATACCAGAGAGCCGTTCATTTTCCCGGCGGGCAATGTCCGCGTGACGCTGGACTACAACGTCCGGAGCGGCATGCGCTGCACCGATTTTCTGAACCCGGACTGCGTGACGGTCCCCGTTTCGGAAGCGATCATTCTGGAGGTCAAGTGGGACGGATTTCTGCCGGATATTATCCGGGATGCAGTGGCGCTCGCAGACAGGCGCGAGGGCTCTTTCTCAAAATACGAAGCCTGCCGAATTTACGGATAAAAGGAGTAATTTACAATGATTTCTATGGCATCCATTTCTTTCAGCGACATTTTCAAGTCCAATTTTCTCGATAATGTGACCAGCGTCAGTATTCTGGATATGTTCATCGCGATCGTGCTGGCGTTCGGTATCGGCATGTTTATCTTCCTTGTTTACAAGAAGACCTATTCCGGCGTGATGTATTCCTCCAGCTTCGGCACGACGCTGATTGCGCTCACCATGATCACAACGGTCGTTATCCTCGCAGTCACAAGTAATGTCGTGCTCTCTCTCGGTATGGTCGGTGCACTGTCCATCGTCCGTTTCCGTACAGCGATCAAGGAGCCGCTGGATATCGCGTTTCTGTTCTGGTCGATCGCGGTCGGTATCGTTCTGGCAGCCGGCATGATCCCGCTGGCAGTGATCGGCAGCGTGATCATCGGCGTGATCATCCTGATCTTTGCAAACCGCAAGTCCAGTGCAAATCCGTATATCGTGGTGATCCGCTGTGCAGACTCCGCCAGTGAGAAACAGGCTGTGGAGTATCTGAAAGGAAAGACGAAAAAGTGTGTGGTCAAGAGCAAGACCGCCCGCAAGGGAGAGATCGAACTGAATATGGAGATCCGCCTGATCGATGACAACACAGATTTTATCAATGAACTGTCTGATATGGAAGGTGTAGAGAGTGCCGTACTCGTAAGCTATAACGGCGATTATATGGGATAAGGAGGAAGCAGCATTGTCAACGCATAAGAAAATCGATACGATCTGCGTTGTCGTCATGGTCTGTGCCCTGATCCTTACTATCCTGTTCATGAACGGTGAGAAGCTGGGTCTTATCCCGATCGTGGATGAAGACGCGCTGCATGCGGCTTCTTCGGAGTATTTTACGGAAAATGATCTGAATGGAAGCTGGGATACTTCCTCCGCTACAGTGATCACTCTGGACAATGATACAGCATCCATTTCCGGGAACGGAGCTTACGTGCTTGACGGGAATGTTGTGATCGCCGGGGCTGGTCATTATATACTGGAAGGTACCCTGTCAGACGGCAGCATCATTATCGATGCTCACAATACCTCCAAGGTATGGATCCTACTGAACGGTGTGAATATCTGCTGTTCAGA
>JAFZPL010000089.1 GCA_017550355.1 Oscillospiraceae bacterium
GACACGCCGCGGTTTGAGGCGCTGCTCGGAGACGGCAGTCAGTATGGGATCCATCTCAGCTATAAGGTGCAGCCGAGTCCGGACGGACTGGCACAGGCATTCATTCTCGGTGAGGAATTTCTTGCGGGAGAAGCCGGTGCAATGGTTCTGGGCGACAACATTTTCTACGGAAACGGATTCAGAACACTTCTGAAAGCAGCGGTCACGGATGCGGAGGAAAACGGCAAGGCGACCGTGTTCGGCTATTATGTGCCGGATCCGGAGCGTTTCGGCGTGGTCGAGTTTGATGAGAACGGCAAAGCGCTGTCAATCGAGGAAAAGCCGAAGCAGCCGAAGTCGAACTATGCTGTGACAGGACTGTATTTCTATCCGGCAGGCGTGAGTGCGAGAGCAAATCAGGTGAAGCCGTCCGCACGCGGCGAGCTGGAAATCACGACGCTGAACGAAATGTATCTGAACGACGGCAGACTGAATGTGCAGCTGCTTGGCAGAGGATTTGCATGGCTGGATACCGGCACGATGCAGAGCCTTCTGGATGCAGCAAACTTCGTGGAGATGGTGCAGAACCGTCAGGGGATCACCATTTCGGCACCGGAGGAGATCGCATTCATCAACGGCTGGATCGACAAGGATGGACTGCTCAAATCTGCGGAAGCATACGGCAAGAGCCCGTACGGTCAGCATCTGAAATCTGTTGCCGAAGGAAAAGTGCGCTATTGAGCGGAAAGCGGCACGGTCAAACACAGCAAATCCCTTGAAAGGAGTTCTATGATATCCCGCATATCATAGCAGAATTACAATTATGATGAACATAGCAATTGCGCAATCCGGCGGACCGACCTGCGCGATCAATGCCTCTTTGGTCGGCGCGTTCAAGGAGGCTTTCAAAGAATCCAGTATTGATGCGATCTTTGGATCGGTCAACGGCATCGAAGGTCTGATTGAGAACCGTCTGATCGACCTGAAAGACATGATCAAGTCCACAAGGGATATCGAGCTGCTGCTGCAAACGCCGTCCACGGTGCTTGGTTCGTGCAGATACAAGCTGCCGGACTGGCATGATGATGCACGTATTTACGAGAAAATCGTAGAGAATCTGAATGCGCGTCAGATCGGTGCATTCTTCTATATCGGCGGAAACGATTCGATGGATACGGTGAATAAGCTGTCGCAGTATCTCACCGAACACAATGTCGATATTAAGGTGATCGGCATTCCCAAAACAATCGACAACGACCTTTGCGTCACGGATCATACACCTGGATTCGGTTCCGCCGCAAAATATGTCGTGACCACGATGCGCGAGATCGTCAGAGACAGCCTTGTTTACAGTATCCCGTCCGTGACTGTCGTCGAGATTATGGGACGGCATGCGGGCTGGCTGACGGCATCCTCCGCGATCCTGCATCATCTGGGTGAATCTGCCCCGCATCTGATCTATGTTCCCGAAGCGAAATTTACTGTCGACAAGTTCATCGCAGATGTCCGTCAGGAAATGTCCAAGCGGCAGGCTGTGATCATCGCTGTCTCGGAGGGCGTGAGCGTGCCGGAGGATGTGCTTTCGGGCGTTGTGGATAATTTCGGACACAAATATCTGTCCGGCATCGGCAAGTACCTTGAAGGCGTGATTCGCAATGAGATCGGCTGCAAGGTGCGCTCCATTGAGCTGAACGTGATGCAGAGATGCTCCTCGCATCTGGCTTCGCTGACAGATATCAAGGAGGCGGAGAGCATTGCGGCAGCCGGTGTGCGCTGTGCCCTGAACGGCGACACGGGCAAGGTCATGGTGTTCCGCCGCATTTCCGATGCACCGTATACGGTTTCGATTGAGAGCGTTGCTGCAGATCAGATCGCAAACAAGGAAAAGTTCCTGCCGAAGGAATTTGTGAATGGGGCGCAGAACAATATTGACGATGCGGCGCTCCCTTATTTCCTGCCGCTGATTCAGGGCGAGCTCGGTTTGATCATGGATCAGGGTGTTCCCTGTCACTTCACGATCCGCGATTCGATCCTGTCATAAGCAAAAATACATATCAGAAAGGCGATGCCGTCTGTTCGGCATCGCTTCAGACTGTCCATAAAGCCCCTCTGCATTCGATACAGAGGGGCGATTTTCACCGAATCATCTTGCAAATTCAAAACTGCGAAACAAAAAACGAATATATACAGCAAAAAATGGCGCGAAACGACGCTCCTTCCTGAGGTGGATCGCCAGTTTTTTCAAATTCAGGGCAGCAAATTTAAGCCTGACCCACTTTGTAACCTGAGCCAAGCCTCTATATGGAGTATAACGCATTCCATGCTTCTCTTTGGCATCTGCAAAGACACGTTCTATCGTTTCTTTACGGTGCGTATACAACTCCTTGTATTCCGGCGTATGTCGATAGTCCTCTACCTGTTCCATATAATCTTCCCAGATATGCCGTGTCACAACTTTCTGACAATTTTTGCTGTGCGTACACATTTCTCTCGATGGACAATTCTCACAAATATACGATTTGCTTTTATATTCACGATATCCGTCACGGTTTGTTGTGGAATAATTCAATATATGGTTTTCAGGACATAAAATGCAGTCATAATACTCGTCATAAACATACTCATACGGTCTGAAAAATTCGTCTTTCCCCATCGGTCTTTTATATGGGAATACAGGGATCCTTCCACTGACAATAATCAGCTTTGCAAGGTACGGAATCTTATAACCGGCATCTGCAACAATCTGTTTGATACTTGGAAAACGCACCAACAGTTTTTTGAATAATGCAGGAAAAGCAACGCTGTCATGAATATTTCCGGGTGTTATAACTGCATCCAGCACATAACCATATTTGTCACAAGCAGTATGCGCTTCATATGCAAAGCATTTCTTATGTTCACCCTTATGAAATATGCCGCATTCCGGATCTGTTGTGGATTGTGTGACGATTATTGTATCAGCAGACTGTACGCTTTCATTGTCAGTATTTTCGTTTGTGTTTTCGCTGTTATTACCGTCGTTGTTGTTTTGGTCATCGTTATTTTGCTCTTCGGTTGATTTTTCCTTCACAGGAAATGGTTTTTTTCCGTGCGCTTCCCGGTCGGCATTGATTTCTTCCATCAGCTGCTTCTCATACTCTTTCGCAGCCTTCGGAATTGCTTTTTTCACGGCTTTATGCAAATTTGCATTCGCTTTGATATGTGTTCCGTCTACGAATACTGCTTCCGGCGATAAATAGCCATGCTTTTCTACTTCACTCAGAATCCACTCAAATACCTTGTCAATTGTTTCTTCCATAAAACGGTGCTTAAAATTCTGGCTGACAGTAGAGAAATGCGGAAGCTGCTCATTCATTAGATAACCGAGAAACCAACGGTATGCTACATTCATTTTGATTTCTTCACAGGTACGGCGCAGTGACGGTATTCCATAGAAATGCTGAATGAAAACAATCTTGAACAGCACGACTGGATCCACACTTGGTCTGCCATTGGTATGACAATACAAATCATTCACGATTTCATAAATCTTACTGAAATCCACCGCATCTTCAATTTTTCGCAGGAGATGATCTTTTGGGACAAATTCATCTATACAGAAAAACTCCATTTGATTTCGTTCGGCTCTGTTTTCACTCAGCATTTTACTCAGCTCCCTTCTTTATATATTATACCATAAATATGCGAAAAAGTCCATCTTCCGACGGACTTTTTCGACAAGCTGAGGCGATGCCGTCTGTTCGGCATCGCTTTTTTGTGCATTCAGCGGGTGCGGTGCAGTTGACAGAATCATGGATGTATGGTATAATAATGAAGATTATCCGATCGCACCGTGTACGGTGCGGCAGAAATAAATGGAGGGATTGAGATGTACCGAATCGTCAACCGCAAGGAATTGAACCGAACAGTGACCATGCTGGAGATCGAAGCGCCGCTTGCTGCCAGAAAAGCAAAGGCGGGACAGTTTATCATTCTCCGCGTGGATGAAGACGGCGAGCGCGTGCCGTTTACTGTCTACCAGACGGATCCGGAGCGCGGTACGGTGTCGATCATCTTTCAGGTGCTCGGCGCAACGACCAAAAAGCTCAATCAGAAGCGCACAGGAGAGTATATCAGCGATTTTGCCGGTCCGCTCGGTATCGCGACCAATACTGCGGGCAAAAAACGCGTCTGCATCATCGGCGGCGGTGTCGGATGTGCGATTGCACTGCCGATCGCGCGTGCATTCAAGGCAAACGGTTCGCATGTAACGAGCATCATCGGCTTCCGCAGCCGCGACCTCATCATTCTGAAGGAAGAATTCCGTGCCTGTTCGGATGAGATCCACATCATGACAGACGACGGCTCTTACGGCGAACACGGAAATGTCTGCATGCCGCTGGTGAAGATGCTCGGTGCCGGTGAACAGTTCGACGAGATCATGACAGTCGGCCCGATGATGATGATGAAATTTGTCGTAGAGGCAGCAAGACCGTACAAGACGCCTGTGACTGTCTCGATGAACCCGATCATGATCGACGGAACGGGTATGTGCGGCGGCTGCCGTGTCACGCTGAACCGGAACGGCGAACGCATCACGAAATTTGCCTGCGTGGACGGCCCCGATTTCAACGGGTACGAGATCGACTTCGACGAAGCGATCTCCCGCAACCGGATGTATGTCGATTTTGAGCGCCGCGCATATGAAAACACCTGCAATCTGCTGCGGAAACGGGAGGATGAGTGACCATGAGTATTATTCCGAAAAAGCATGAAATGCCGACACAGTCTCCGGTTCTGCGCTCCAGAAATTTTCAGGAGGTTGCGCTCGGTTATGACGAGGAAACAGCTGTTTCAGAAGCGGAGCGCTGTCTGAACTGCAAAAATCAGCCCTGTGTCAGCGGCTGCCCTGTTCATATCAGCATTCCGGATTTCATTTCGCAGATCAAGACGCGGAATTACGAGGAAGCATACAAGATCATCACAAAATCGTCGTCACTGCCGGCGGTCTGCGGCAGAGTCTGCCCGCAGGAGAGCCAGTGCGAGAGCAAATGTACGCTCGGCGTGAAGTTTGAGCCGGTCGCGATTGGCAGACTGGAACGCTATGTTGCCGACAGACACAATGCATCTCCGCAGGCTGCTGTGGAAAAGCCGGCACCGAACGGGCATAAGGTTGCGGTCATCGGTTCGGGACCGTCCGGTCTGACCTGCGCGGGTGATCTTGCGAAAAACGGCTTTGATGTGACTGTCTACGAGGCGCTGCATACAGCAGGCGGTGTGCTGGTCTACGGCATCCCGGAATTCCGGCTGCCGAAAACGATCGTTGCAAAGGAGATCGAAACGCTCAAAGCACTCGGCGTGAAGATCGAAACGAATATCATTATCGGCAGAACCCTGACCGTCGACGAGCTTTTTGAGATGGGCTTTGAAGCAGTGTTCATCGGTTCCGGTGCGGGACTGCCCATGTTTATGGGAATCCCCGGCGAGAGCTTCAAGGGCGTTTATTCTGCGAATGAATACCTGACGCGCAGCAATCTGATGAAGGCATATCTTGATGATCCCGTCACGCCGATCATGAAGCACGGCAAGGTCGCAGTTGTCGGCGGCGGCAATGTGGCGATGGATGCCGCGAGAACAGCGCTGCGTCTCGGCGCGGAGAAGGTGTATATCGTCTACCGCCGTTCGATGGAAGAGCTTCCGGCACGAAAGGAAGAGGTCGAGCATGCGATGGAGGAAGGCGTTGAATTCCGTTTGCTGACCAATCCGGTTGAGTTGATCGGTTTCCACAATCCGGATGTGCCGCGTGACGAGCGGAACGGCTTTGTCACAGGGATGCGCTGCATCAAAATGGAGCTTGGAGAGCCGGATGAAAAGGGACGCCGCAAGCCTGTCCCGATTGCAGGCTCGGAATTTGAGATCGCGGTGGATACGGTTGTCATTGCAATCGGCACATCTCCGAATCCGCTGATCAAATCGACCACGGAGGGACTGGAGGTCAACCGGCGCGGCGGCATCATCGTCACGGAGGACGGCCTCACATCCCGCGCAAACGTCTATGCCGGCGGCGATGCCGTGACGGGCGCCGCAACGGTCATTTCCGCGATGGGCGCGGGCAAGACGGCGGCAAAGGCAATCATGCAGCAATTCGGTCTCTGAACAGAAATCAGGCGCGTATCCGGCGGAAGGGCACGGATACGCGCTTTTTCCGTGTAAAGCAGCAATGTGCAAAAAGTGCGGAAATACAGCATTTTCGGTATATGGCTTGCAATATCTCGGAAAATGTGCTATAATAGTATTGTATTGCGCTGTTCTCTTTTCAGGGGACGCATGGAAAGCCGCATATTCAGCGGCGAAGGAGGTTACTGTGACGGATAATCAAATCTATTCTCTTGGCATTGATGTCGGTTCCACGACGGTCAAAACGGTGGTCATCAACGAAAAACATGAGATTTTATCACGCTGCTATCAGCGGCATATGTCCAGAGTGCGTGAAACGGTTCTTGAACAGGTGATCGCGCTGCAAAAGCAGTATCCGGACGCAAAATTCCGCGTCTGCATGACGGGTTCGGCAGGCCTCGGACTGGCACAGAGTGCAGGAATTGCGTTTGTGCAGGAGGTTCACGCCGCATTTCTGGCGGTCAAGGCGGAATATCCGAAGGCGGATGTCGTGATCGAGCTGGGCGGCGAGGATGCAAAGATGATCTTCCTTACCGGCGGCGTCGAACAGCGCATGAACGGTTCCTGCGCGGGCGGCACGGGTGCATTCATCGACCAGATGGCAACGCTGCTCGGCATCACGGCGGATGAACTGGACAAACTCTCGCTGAAAGCGGAAAAGCGTTATCCGATCGCATCCCGCTGCGGCGTGTTCGCAAAATCGGATATCCAGCCGCTGCTCAATCAGGGTGCAAAGCGCGAGGACA
>JAFZPL010000090.1 GCA_017550355.1 Oscillospiraceae bacterium
CGCCGGTGTTCGCCTTTGCGAAGTGGCCCTTCAGCGGCTTAGAGAGCTTATCAGCCTTCACTGCGCCGAAGCCGACCTGAATTGCATCGTAGCCGTCGTTCTCAACGGTCTTCTTCTGGACGACGAAGCAGGGACCTGCCTCAACGACCGTGACCGGAACGACTTTGCCGTTTGCGTCGAAGATCTGCGTCATGCCGATCTTCTTGCCAAGAATGGCTTTGTTCATGTGAGTTTTCCTCCTTCTGGTTATTGGTTGACCTTGTCAACTTGACCGGCGGCTTTAAGAAGGTGCCGCCATCCTCTGCGAAAAGCAGACTGATGGGATTATTTCATCTCCATCTTGATTTCCACACCCGCCGGGATCTCCAGCTTGGTGAGGACTTCCATCGTCGCCTTGTTGGGACGAAGGACATCGATCAGACGCTTGTGCGTGCGGAGCTCGAACTGCTCACGGCTGTCCTTGTACTTGTGAACAGCACGGAGGATCGTAACGATCTCTCTGTCAGTCGGAAGCGGGATCGGTCCGGAAACCTTCTGTGCGCCCCCGCGCTTTGCTGCCTCGACGATCTTTGCCGCCGCTGCATCCACGATTGCATGTTCGTAGCCCTTGATCCTGATTCTGAGTTTTTCGCTGCCTGCCACTTGATTGAACCTCCTCAAAAGTATTTTGTGCTTTCGGGGCATTCGTCAGAGTAAGTTTTTGGTGCATATCCCGTCGTGTTCCGCGTTTCAGCTCTTACAACTTTGCCGCGTGTTTCCTATGCGTGAGTCCATAAAAAACCCCGACTGCAAGATCACTTGCATCGGGCACGTTTACGAGAATAGCGGGGAGCTCCCGCCGCATTGGTACGAAAAAGCGCACGACCTTCGCAGGCAGACCTTCCTTCCGGCATTCCTGTAAGACGGAACAACGGAGCCTTCGTCCTGAAAGCGCGGTTTCGCGGCATTTTCCACACACAGTGTCTTATCTCATTTTCGCCCGTTCTGCGGACATACTCCGCGCGAATTACCGGCACACCGCCGCAACCTCGCGCTTCATCGCATATCTTGTGCATCAGCTTTACTATTATAGCATATGATCCATCTGTTGTCAAGCGATTTCCGGATTCTGCATATTTTGCCAGCAGAGAATTTTTCAGCACCATTCAATGAATTTCTATGCATCTTGCAGTATTATCGTCTTCTCGTCATCCGATCCATCAGGATCGCGCCTTCTGTTTTCAGATATTTGTGGCATTCGTCATATTCCGCCTTCGGCATCATTGCATACACTTCCTGATAGAATGCCGCAGAATGATTCATATGCCGTCTGTGCGCCAATTCATGAATGATCACACTGTCCCGCACGTGCTCCGGCATCTCCATCAGCAAGCAGTTGAAATTCAGATTGCCTTCAGCCGTACAACTGCCCCACCGCGTTTTCTGATTGCGGATCGTGATTCGGTGAAAGGTCACGCCCATCCGCTTTGCATAATACGCCGCACGCTCCGGGATCCATTGCAGCGCGCGATCCGCCATTGCATTGATCTCCTCCATTGTGAATGCCGGATACTGTTCCATCTCCTGCCGGTGCTCCTGCATCGCGCCGACATGCTTGGCGATTGCCTCATAGTGATTTGTGATGAACCGGTCGATATCCGCCTTCGTACATGATGCCGGCACACGCAGCACAACGCGCCCGTCGCCGCAGACAGAAAGCTGGATCGTTCTGCGGTTGGAACGGATGAGCTCGATCTCCGCAGCAATCCCTTTGATGCGCATACTGTTCACGCTCCTGTGTTTCAGATAAATTGCCGGTGGGTTCGCCTTGTATATCCCATCCCGCAACGCTGTATACTATTATATATATTTCTCTTTGCTTTGTCAAGCCCTTCCGTGGCGGATCGCGTTCTTCATAATTTTATGCAAATCAGCAAGAGACTCTGTCGAAATGCTGCTGTTTCGCCTCTCATTTTCGTGCATTGTGCTATAATTCAGCTGTTGAAAACTGTGCGAAACAGAAAAACATATAAAAATTTTGTGAAATTATCCTAAAACTATTCCATTTTCATTCTTTCTATGGTATAATGGGGATAGAATTTTGTGCGGGGCGGATTCTGCCCTGCCGTATCGCCGATATCCTCCATTGATATCAGCGAAATCCGATGGATTCTAAGGAACATGTATGGCAGAACAAATCATCAGCGCGGCGCATCCCGATCTGATCGCCGCAGTATTCGGAAGCTACGACGCGAACCTCAATCTCATCCAGAAAAAATTTCACGTCGTCATCATCAACCGCGGAACCGGTATCAAGATCACCGGTGAGCCGCAGGACATCGAACGCGCAAAGCAGGCGCTCTCGCTTCTTCTGAGCAGAGTCGAAAACGGTGAAACGCCCAATGAGCAGACCGTCCGCTATGTTGTATCGATGGTCGCGGACGATGCCGTCGAGGAAGTCCGGCAGCTTGCACAGGATGCCGTCAGCTTCACTCTGACCGGCAAACCCATCCGCCCGCGCACCGTCGGACAGAAGAAGTATGTCTCCGCAATCGCGAAGAACACGATCGTGCTGGGCATCGGCCCCGCCGGTACCGGCAAGACCTATCTCGCCGTTGCAATGGCGGTCAAGGCGCTCAAGGCACACGAGATCAGCCGCATCATCCTGACGCGCCCCGCTGTGGAAGCCGGCGAAAAGCTCGGATTCCTCCCCGGCGACCTCCAGGACAAGGTCGATCCGTATCTGCGCCCGCTCTACGACGCGCTCTTTGAAATGCTCGGCTCGGAGGCAGTTGAACGGGATCTTGAAAAGAACATCATCGAAATCGCACCGCTCGCCTACATGCGCGGCCGAACCCTTGACAACGCGTTCATCATCCTGGATGAGGCACAAAACACCACGTCGGAGCAAATCAAAATGTTTCTGACAAGACTCGGCGAGGGCTCGAAGATGGTCATCACGGGCGATATCACCCAAATTGACCTCCCCGATCCTAAACGCTCCGGTCTGATCGAAGCAATGCGCGTACTGGAGCATGTCGATGATATCGTGATCCACCGCTTCAGCGAGAAGGACGTTGTCCGCCACCGCCTGGTGCAGGATATCATCTCCGCATATGCCAGCTACGAGCACAAAAATACACCGTCTAATCATGAGAGAGAAAGGAAAAGAAATCGAAATGGCTAAGCTTAAGGTTTATATCAAGGACAATCAGCACGAGGTGAAGATCCCTGTTGGCATCCGCCTCCTGATCCGCCGCTGCTGCCAGGCAGTGCTCACCACCGAAAAATTCAACCATGACACCGAGGTCAGCGTCTCCTTCGTCAACAATGAGGAGATCCGCAAGCTGAACAAGCAGTTCCGCAACATCGACCGCGAAACCGACGTTCTCTCGTTCCCGCTCTGCGAGGGCGATCATCTGGAGATCAACTCCGAGAACCATTTCGTGCTGCTCGGCGACATCGTCATTTCCATGGAGATGGCAGTCAAGCAGGCAAAGATGTACGGCCACAAGCTGGAGCGCGAGGTCGCATTCCTGACCGTCCACTCCATGCTCCATCTGCTTGGCTACGACCACGAGGTCTCTTCCCTCGAACAGCGCCAGATGCGCGAAAAGGAGGAATCCGTGCTCGATAAGCTCGGCTTTGCGAAGGATACCAGCTACCTCACACCGGACGATCAGGAGTGAGCATGGCGGCAGATATCAAGAATAACGCGCAGACCAAAATCCTGTTCTGCGCGATTGCCGGGCATACCAATGCAGGAAAATCCTCTCTGCTCAATGCTGTCATCGGCGAGAAGATCGCTTCGGTCTCCCCGAAGCCGCAGACCACCCGCACACGCATCACGGGCATCCGAAATATCGGCGAAACACAGCTTGTTTTCACGGACACGCCCGGACTCCACCGCAGCCAGACCAAGCTCGGCGAGAAGATGCTGAAAGCGGCGCGGGAAGCCGTCTCGGATATCGACTGCGTGATCTTTATGCAGGACTGCACCAAGCCCCTCGGCACGCAGGAGCAGACCATGCTCGACAATCTCAAAAAGCAGGGAACGCCGGTCATCTTTCTCTACAACAAGATCGACCTGCTCTCTGACAAGACGAAGCTCGCACCGCTGCTCGCAGAAGCTGAACAGCGGTGGTCTCCTGCTGCCCTGATCCCGGTGAGCGTCACAAAGAACGACGGCATCTCCGATGTGATGGATGAACTGCTCAAACGTGCGCAGCCGGGGCCGCATTATTTCCCGGAGGATATGCTCACAGACCAGCCCGAGCGTGTGCTTGCGGCTGAGATCGTGCGTGAACAGCTTCTCTACCTTTTGCAGGATGAAGTCCCGCACGGTGTCGCAGTTGTCACGGAGCAATTCTCGGAGCGTCAGGACAAGGATATCCTGAATATCTCCGTCCTGATCTACTGCGAACGCGAATCGCACAAGCGCATCATCATCGGCAAGCAGGGCGCCATGCTCAAGAAGGTCGGTGAACGTGCACGCACGGAGCTCGAGAAATTCTTCCGCATCAAGGTCAATCTCCAGACATGGGTGAAGGTCAAGGAGGACTGGCGAAACCGCGATATGCTGATCTCGCAGTTCGGTCTGAACATCGACAACTGACACGAATGAAATGAGAAATGTGGAATGTGAACTGAGAGCCGTATTCTCATTTCTCATTTCCCATTTCTCATTTTTCATGTAACCTTTCCGCGCTGTTCCTGTTCCTATGAATGAAGACAAACCGCTCATGCCATGATGAACAGGAGGGATCACTATGAAAAAGCGCTTTCACGCACTGATGCTCTGCGCTGCCGTGCTTTGCGGCACATGCCCCGCTGTACCGGTCGCAGCGGAAGAAACATCTCTTTCACAAGCCGCGGAACAGTCCGATGCTGTTCTGACCGATTTTCTCACGCGCATTGCCGGATGGGACGGCGCATCGCTCAGCGACTGCGTTGTACTGCCGGATTCGGAGGGAAAAGCTGCCGCACAGCTTCTCACACCGGTCAGGCGCTATGAGCTCTGCCGTTACCGCCAGAGCCGGTTCCGCGTTTATCTTGACGAAGATACCGCACTGGATCCCGACGCTGTGCTTGAAAAATGGATATCCATGCTGCGGGAGACGGGCTGTCCGGAGCAATCGCTCAGGGATTTCACATCCTGCACGCTCACACCCGCAGACGGCGGCTATGATATCGAAACATGGCAGGATGAATATGACGGCATCACGCTCGCAGACTGTCTCAGTACCTTCCCAAACGTGAAGACTGTGGATGCGCAGTACTGCTGTCACACCTCCAGCCGCCCGAATATCGAGCATTATCTCTGGCTCTGTTTCGCCTGTGACAGCGATCCGGCAGATTTCCTGCCCGCTGCGCTTACAGAAAGACTCTCTGACTGCCATCCGGAACATGCCGCCGTATCGAACGGGACGTATTATCTGACCTTTCCGGCGGAAAACTACGCGGCATGCCTTACAGCTGCACGCTATCTGCAAACGCTCAGTGCCGTACACGATCTTTCGTGCAGCGGCGTAACCACAGCCATGTCAGACCAAAGTCCGGACGCCGCGTTCTGCGACAGTGAACGCACCGTCATCTATGCCCGTGACAAAGGCGATCTCAACGGCGACAGCCGCCTCACCGTTGCGGACTGCGTACTCCTCGCCCGCATCGCCGCCGAGGATGCTGCCCTGCATGTCACCGATCAGATGATCGAAAACGCCGACATGAACAGCGACGGCTTCATCACATCCGAAGACACGGTCATTCTGCTGAAAACGCTTGCCGGAACGCGCTGACAGCATATTTTTCCAAGAAATATCTGCCCCCTCTCTGCAAATCATATTGCAGGAAGGGGGCGATTGCCATAACCGCAAATGAACTCTGGCAGATCTTTGCCAGCACCGGCAGCGTGTACGACTATCACGCTTACTGCGCTGCCGCCGAAAGAGAGGAACAGTCCGATGCCGGAACTCATCACGCAGAAGGGGCTCGTCCTGCATGAGACAGCCTACGGCGAAACCGACAAAATCATCAACATTCTGACGGACACCGGTGTCCGGACCGTCCGCGTGCGCGGCGCACGAAAGCCCCAGAGCAAGTATGCCGCCGTGACGCAGGCGTTCTCGTACTGCGAATTTTGCATGCAGAGCACTCGGGGCAGGCTGTATCTGGACTCCGCCGCCCCGATCAGCCTGTTTTATCCGCTGCGCACCGACCTCACGGCGCTTGCGCTTGCGGCATATTTCGCAGAGCTGGTGCGCCTTGCCGCAACCGATCAGCATCAGCCGGAAATCCTGCGGCTGTTTCTGATCTGCCTGCACTATCTCTCCGAAAAGCTCCGCACGCCCGCACAGATCAAGGCTGCGTTCGAGCTGCGTCTGCTCACGGAAATCGGGCTGATGCCGGACCTGATCTGCTGCGCGGAATGCTGCGCCTATCTGCCGGAGCATCCGGTGCTGCGCATCGACAAGGCGGATATGATCTGTGCAGAGTGCAGCGAAACGATCGGCGACGAGCATGTCGTCACACGGGAAACGCTCCTTGCGGCGCGGCACGCCGTCTTTTCTGAGATGGACAAGGTGCTTGCGTTCCGTGTTTCGGGACGTTCGCTCCGGCTCTTTGCGCAGTATGCAGAACAGTATGTGCTGCATCATCTGGAGCAAAGAGTACCCGCCCTCAGATATTATAAGGACATCGCCTCGGAGGATACATAAACGATGAAAAGGAAGGCTCCGAATATTCCGTCACTCATACTATTGCTGATTGTGAGCGTAACCATATTTCTCATACCGGTCTTTGCCAACGATCTTCTGACGCCGGACACAATGATCGGCAAAACGGGGCTGAAGCAGGTGCATCAGTACGCCGGCATGCTTCTGTTCACGTATCTTGGCTCAGCGCTCATCATCCCTGCCGCAATTGAGCTTGACGCACACATACGCCGCAAAAGAGAGGGCGAACCGCTGCTCACGGCAGTGTGGCGCATTCCGATTTCCGTGGTCCTCACTCTTTCCTATCTGCTGCTGTATCCCAAAACATCCGCAGCCGAGATGCAGTCGCAGAGCCTTACGGACAGTTCCTACGTCATCGTGCGGATGGCAGTGCTTTACGGAGAAACCGGCAAGGATCTGCGGGAGAATGAGACCGTCCCGCTGGGAACGATCCCTGTGCAGATTCAGCAGAAAAGCTATAAATACACCCTCACGACCGGTTCCAGTTACACCGGCTACCGAACCGAGAGTGCCTTTGAGCATGAGACCGGTCTCTTTACGGAATCCGATATCCTGATCGGGCAGATCACAGGCAACGAATCCGGAAAAGTGCGCAGAAGCGCGTTCCCGTATCAGAAGCATACCATCGAGACATACAAGCACAGCGGGCTGATCGCCTCTGTGGACGGACTCGGGCAGTTCCCGTACAGCGGGAAATGGGAGGATATGATCACGCTGACCTATGATTACGACGCAGGCGTGCTGCGTCGTGAGCTGTTATGCGAGGACGAGAGCACGATGCCGGACATGCACCTGAAAATCCAGATGGACTCAGACGAATTCGGCAGCAGCGAGGGCGGGCATCAGATCATCAACGGGCTGACCGCGATCGCGTTCAAGCCAATGATTCCCGGCAAAGCAAAAGCATGGATCGAATTTCTGGACAAAGGCATCGGCTGGCAGCGTGTGAGCAATATCATTGAATACACGCAGACGGATTATGTGTATCAGACGCTTCCAGACCGCGGCGACCACATTGCAGCTTCGACAACGGATGGGTTCGGGACCGTCCTGACAGATGAGACCTACCGTTTTCAGCTGACCTATCCCGCGAAATATCAGCTGAAGATCCTGCATGAGGAAGCGGAGGACACCGGATTCGGCTCAGACCGGGAAATCCTGGAAACCGCAGAAGGCGGCGAGATGCACTTCGGCTTCTATGCGCTGGAACGGCCGTGGTCAAAGCCCGTGAGTGAGGCATATGAGGTGCAGCCGGGCATCGACAGCGAAATGGACGACCGCCGGCGCCAGCTTTCAAACGGCAGAACGCTGCTCAGCGAAACACGGGAGGGCGAATGGCGCGTACAGGAGTGGGAAACCGACGACGGCGCATCCGTTGTACTGGCGATGTACCCGCTGACGGATGTGCAATATCTGGAAGCCCGCTTTGCATACCGCGGTGCAGAATACCGCGCAGAGATCGGGCAGATCATGCATTCGCTAACCGTGATGCCGTAAATATTTTGCTTGCTTTTTTCCGGCAAATGTGGTATGATAAACCTATACTAACATAATATAGGAGAATCTCAATGTTTGAACTCATCAAAAATGTCGGCACCGCAAGGCGCGGTGTGTTCCATACCGTTCACGGCGATTTCCAGACACCCTGCTTCATGAACGTTGCAACGGCAGGCGCGATCAAGGGCGCCCTCTCCGCCCGCGACCTGGAAGCAGTCAACTGTCAGGTCATGCTGTGCAATACATATCATCTGCATGTGCGCCCCGGCGACCATGTTGTCCGGAAAATGGGCGGTCTGCAGGGCTTTACCGGCTGGAAGCGTCCCACGCTGACCGATTCCGGCGGATTTCAGGTCTTTTCTCTCGCAAAGCTGCGCAAGATCAAGGAGGAAGGCGTGACCTTCCGCTCGCACATCGACGGCAAACAGATCTTCATGGGACCGGAGGAAAGCATGCGCATCCAGTCCAATCTCGGCAGCACGATCGCGATGGCGTTTGACGAATGCGTCGAAAATCCCGCCCCGCTTCAGTACGCAAAACAGAGCTGCGCCCGCACAACGCGCTGGCTCAGACGCTGTCAGAATGAAATGGCGCGGCTCAACGCGCTGCCGGACACGCTCAACCCGCATCAGATGCTGTTCGGCATCAATCAGGGCTGCACCTTCCCCGCGCTCCGCATTGACCACATGAAGGAGATCGCAGAGATGGATCTGGACGGCTACGCGATCGGCGGTCTTGCCGTCGGCGAACCGGCAGAGGTGATGTACGATATCATCGAACATGTCGAACCGCATATGCCCGTTCACAAGATCCGCTACCTGATGGGCGTCGGCACGCCGCAGAATATCGTGGAAGCGGCAGCACGCGGCATCGACCTCTTTGACTGTGTCATGCCCTCGCGCAATGCCCGTCATGCGACCGTATTCACGATGCACGGCATGATGCATCTGACAAACCGCTGCTATGAGACCGATCCGCGCCCGATCGAGGAAGGCTGCGGCTGCCCGACCTGTCAGAATTTCTCACGGTCATACATCCGGCACCTGTTCAAGGCGGGCGAACAACTGGGCGGCAGACTCGCCGTGCAGCACAATCTCTGGTTCTACAACAATCTCATGCAGCAGATCCGGGATCATCTCGACGCGGGAACCTTCGACGCATTCCGCGCAGAATATTCCGATCAGCTTGGAAAACTCGTCAAAGAATGAGGGTGAACCATCATGAAAATCATTCTGAATCCGGAACAGGGTATGACCATCGACGGCAAGGAGATCCTGCTCGGCATGACCAGAGCAGAGGTCATAAAGCTGATGGGCGAACCGGAATCCGAAAATCCGGATGAAGCATTCCCCCAGATCTTCTATTTTGACAACGCGCTGTTCTTTGAATTCGATGCCGGCACGGACAAACTCGAATATATCGAGCTGGAAGCGGGCAGCGAAGAGGTGCAGCCGGAACTGTTCGGCAAACCGGTCTTTTCCGAGGACGCGGACGCATTCGCTGAGTTCCTGATCGGGAAAAATATCGGCGCATTCACCGAAAGCGAGGAGAACTGCCGGTATCTGTTTCATTCCGGTATCCATCTCTGGCGGCGGAACAGCTGGGAAAAATTCAAAAAAACGGCACCGGATCTCGATATCAGCGAGGACGATGACCTGCCGGATGTGGAGATCATCGACGATACGCTGCAGGAACTGAACGAAACAAAGCACTGGCAGACGGTCGGCATCGGCACAAAGCAGTATATTGCCGATATGGAAGCCATGACCGCGAAGAAATCCGCGATCACCCTGCTCCCGACAGAAGGCGCAGACATCGACGGCAAGGAGATCCGGCTCGGCATGACGCACGCGGAGGTGCTTGCGCTTATGGGAAAGCCGGAGGCGGAGCATGCCGACAAGGAGCATATCGAAACCTATTACGCGGAAAGCTGCATTCATTTTGAATTCAACGCAAAGACCAGCATCCTGACCTACATTGAGTTTTCAAACGGCACAGATGCCGTTCAGCCGGAGCTGTTCGGCGTATCCGTCTTTCCGATGGAGGCGGACGATCTGTTCAATTTCCTGAATGACAGAAATGACGGCGGCGTCATTGACGATGAGGACGGATACAGCTATGTATTCGAGTCACTCGGCATCAGCATTTGGCGGGAACGTATTCCGGAGGATGTCGAGGAAATGATCGAAGAAGCGAAAGCAGACGGCAATCCGATGAGCGAAGAGGACATTGCCGAAGAATGGAAGCTGGCGAATTACTGGGCGACCGTCGGTGTCGGCGGCACAGAGTATCTCAAAAGTGTCGAATCATACTAAGTAAGGAGTGATACACATGGAACGCAAGGACAAGGTGAACTACTATCTGGACATCGCGGAGGCGGTCTGCGCAAGATCGACCTGTCTCAGACGCAAATTCGGCGCGATCGTCGTCAAGCACGACGAGATTATCTCCACCGGCTACAACGGTGCGCCGCGCGGCAGAGCCAACTGCAGCGATCTGGATTACTGCTACCGTGAGAAGATGCAGGTGCCGCGCGGACAGCGATATGAGCTTTGCCGGAGCGTCCATGCGGAAGCGAATGCCATCATCAGTGCAAGCCGCGCCGACTTGATGGGTTCCGAACTCTATCTTGCCTGCCACGATGCAAAAACGAATGCACTGGACGGCGCCGTGGAGCCCTGTTCCATGTGTAAGCGCCTGATCCTCAATGCCGGCATCGAAAAGGTCTACGTCCGCGACGACGCCGACAACTATACCGTGATCGACACCGCCGCGTGGATCGAAACGGATGATTCCCTGCGCACCGATCTGCCGGAGGGATACTGATGGGAAAGGACATCTGGATCGACCGGTGGCTCATTGAACCGCCGCAGGAATCTCCCGATGAAAACGGCGAGCGCATCCTCATCTGCATGAAATCCGTCGGGCCGCTGGAGGTCTGGGAATGGGGCATCCGGGACGGAAATCTGCCGTTTATGCGGTATAAATGGCTGGAAAATGATTTTTATGAAGATGACAACCGTACGGAGCATCTCTGCATGGCGGAGCTTCTCGAAAAAATCCGTTTCATCGCAAATCAGCTGCGTCTGCACGATTATCCGGAGCTTGCAGCAAGATATGATGCGCTTTATGACGAGCTGGAAAAAGAATAAAGGAAACGGGCGTCTCCTCGCAGAAATCATACACTTTCCCACTTCTCCTGCATACTTTTCAGCCGCAATTTGTGAGTTTGTCCGAAAATCCACACCGTGCCGCGCGATTTTTCTATTGCAGAAACCGCGCGGTTTTTGTGTGTTTCCCGCGCCGCCCCCCTTTACATTTTCGGCGGGATGTGATATAATGAAGATTAACAGATACAACTGATAGATACGTTACAGGAGGCACGATCCGCATGGGAAAAATTATCGCTGCCGCAAACCAAAAGGGCGGTGTCGGCAAGTCTACCACTGTCGTCAGCATCGCAGCCTATCTCGGTTCCCGCGGCAAAAAGGTGCTCTGCATTGACACCGATTCGCAGGGCAACACCACCACAGGGCTCGGCATCCCCAAGAAGGGACTTTCCTGTTCCTGCTATGATGTCCTGATCGGCAGATCCCGCATTCAGGATGCCATCGTGAAAACAGAATTTGACAATATCAGCCTGCTGCCGGCAGTCTCGGCGCTTGCGGGTGCGGAGATCGAGCTGACAGAGCTGGAAAACCGCGTTCAGCGTCTCAGAATGGCGCTCATGACCTGCCGCGATGACTACGACTTCATCATCATCGACTGCCCGCCGTCCCTGAGCCTCATCACGCTCAATTCGCTCGTGGCAGCCGACACTGTGCTGATCCCGATGACAGCAGAGTTTCTTTCGCTGGAAGGACTGTCACAGCTGCACGAGACGATCAAGATCGTCAAATCCAAATACAACCCCGGTCTGAAACTGGAGGGCATCGTCTTCACGATGTTCGATCCGCGCCTGAATCTTTCGCTTCAGGTCGTGGAGGAAGTGGAGAAATATTTCCCCGGACAGGTCTTTCAGACCAAGATCCCGCGGAATGTCCGTCTTTCCGAAGCACCCAGCCACGGCAAGCCCGTGCATTATTACGACCGTGCATCCAAGGGCGCAAAGGCATACGAAATGCTCTGCCATGAAATGCTCGGTGAACCGCTGGAGCCGGACACCAAGCCGCGTCTTTTTCTTTTCCGCAAAAAATAAGAAAGGGGAGCAGATATGGCAGCAGCAAAACGGGGCGGTCTCGGCAGCGGACTCGGATCGCTCTTTGAACAGAATGCCGCTGATCCGCAGGCGGGCGTTCAGACCGTCCGTGTCGCGGACATTGAACAGAACCGCGCACAGCCGCGCAAAACCTTCGACGATGACGCCATCACCGAGCTTGCGGAATCCATCCAGCAGCACGGCATTTTGCAGCCGATCCTGGTGCGGCCGTTCGGCGATCAGCGCTATCAGATCGTCGCCGGTGAACGCAGATGGCGCGCCGCAAAACGCATCGGTCTTTCGGAGGTGCCGGTTATCATCCGTGACCTCTCCGACAGCGAGGCGAGCCAGTTCGCGCTGATCGAAAACCTGCAGCGCGAAAACCTGAACCCCATTGAGGAGGCAGCCGGCTACCAGGTGCTGATGAACGAATTCGGCATGACGCAGGAGGAGGTCGCAAAGACCGTCGGGCGCTCCCGCCCCGCCGTCGCCAATGCGCTGCGGCTGCTCAATCTGCCGAAGTCGGTGCAGGATCTGCTGGAAAAGGGCAGGCTGACCGTCGGTCACGCAAAGGCGCTTGCCGCGATCAGGGATGAAGCGCTCATGCTGGAGCTCGCAAGACGCGCCGCAGACGGCAGAATCACCGTGCGCGATATCGAACAGGCTGCGCAGAAGCAGAACGCCGAAAAGCCGCAGCAGAAGCAGCGTACCGCAGACCAGGTCTACTACGAGGAAATGGAAATCAGTCTCGAAAAAGAGTTAGGCCGGAAGGTTCGCGTACAGAGCGGAAAAAAATCCAGTACGCTGGTTTTGCAGTTCTTTGACAGGGAAGATTTGCAGGCGCTCTGTCAGAAACTGATTCAGAATGATGAACCCCAGTAAGCCGCATATGCAGAAAGGAAGAGAAGCATGATTGAAAACGCACAGAAATTCGCAAAGGAAGGACTTACCTTCGACGATGTCCTGCTGATTCCCGGTGAATCGGACGTGACACCGAACATGATCCAGCTTGGCACCACACTCGCACGGGACGTAAAGCTCAACACCCCGATCATGACCTCCGCAATGGACACCGTCACGGAGTCCAAGATGGCGATCGCGATCGCAAGAGAGGGCGGCATCGGCATCATTCACAAGAACATGACCGTTGAACAGCAGTGTGACGAAGTGGACAAGGTCAAGCGCTCCGAAAACGGTGTTATCGTCAATCCGTTCTCACTCACCGAGGACCGCTATGTCTATGACGCAGACGAGCTCATGGGCAAGTACAAGATTTCCGGTGTCCCGATCGTGGACAAGGCCGGACATCTGGTCGGCATCATCACAAACCGCGATATGCGTTTTCTTTCCGATTTCGGCACGCGCATCAGCGATGTCATGACGAAGGATCATCTGGTGACGGCTCCGGTCGGCACAACGCTTTCCGAGGCACAGGAGATCCTGCGCTCCCACAAGATCGAAAAGCTCCCGCTTGTGGACGAAAAAGGCATCCTCCGCGGTCTCATCACCATCAAGGATATCGAAAAATCCGTCAAGTATCCGAACTCCGCGCGTGATTCCAGCGGCAGACTGCTCTGCGGTGCGGCAATCGGTGTGACGAAGGATATGGTCGAGCGTGCAGGTCATCTGATCGACGCAAAGGTCGACGTTCTGGTACTTGACAGTGCACACGGCCACAGCAAGAACATCCTCAACGGTATCCGCAATATCAAAGCGGAATTCCCGGATGTTGCGCTGATCGCCGGCAACATCGCAACGGCGGAAGCAGCACAGGCAATGATCGAAGCCGGCGCAGACGCGATCAAGGTCGGCATCGGTCCGGGCTCCATCTGCACCACGCGTGTCGTCGCGGGCATCGGCGTGCCGCAGATCACCGCGATCTATGATGCAGCATGCGTCGCAGAAAAGCACGGCATCCCGATCATCGCAGACGGCGGCATCAAGTATTCCGGCGATATCGTCAAGGCACTCGCAGCAGGTGCAAATGTCGTCATGCTCGGCTCGCTCTTCGCAGGCTGCGACGAAGCACCGGGCGCAACAGAGATCTATCAGGGCAGACAGTTCAAGGTCTACCGCGGCATGGGCTCTCTGGGCGCAATGGAGTGCGGCTCAAAGGATCGTTACTTCCAGGAGGGTGCAAAGAAGCTCGTTCCGGAAGGCGTCGAGGGCAGAGTGCCGTACAAGGGACTGGTTGCAGAGACTGTGTTCCAGCTGTGCGGCGGTATCCGTTCCGGTATGGGCTACTGCGGCTGCGTGGATATCCCGACGCTGCATGAAAAGGCAAGATTCGTCCGCATCACCGGTGCCGGTCTGAAGGAAAGCCACCCGCACGACATCTACATCACGAAGGAAGCTCCGAACTACTCCGTGCAGATCTGAGCATCATGGGCGAGATTTGGCTGATCCGGATCGTATTCATCGCAGCGATCGCGGGCGGCACAGCGTTGATCGTTCTCGGCGCAGAACGAATCCATGACCGGAAGCGCCGGCGCAGAGAACAGGAACAGCAGCGCAATTCCGACCGGTCAGACGAGCAGATGTTTGACGGTCTGGCAAAGGAACCGGAGCAGCGGGACGACAGGCGCATATCGATCATGATGATCGTGATCGGCACAGTGCTCCTGGCTGTAATCTTCGGGCTCATCGTCTATGCCTGTATGGCACTGAAAGCAATGACATAACAGCGTCCCTCGTTCTGCGGAAAACCGCGGAGCGGGGGCGCTTTCATGTCTTGCCTGTCAGTACCGTGCCGGGATAATAATGCGCAAGGATCTCGCGGTAATCGCAGCCCGCATACGCCATCGCGTTTGCACCGTACTGGCTCATGCCGACGCCATGACCATGTCCCTTCACCGTAAACAGAAACGCACCGTCCGCATACGCGATCTCAAAACACGCCGACCGCAGCCCGAACAGTTCGCGCACCGTCTGACCGGAGAGCGTGAGATTCCCCGCCTGCATTTGCAGCACAGTACCGCCTGACGCCCGTTTTTCTGCTGTGAACCACGCCGCAGGATCGTCCGGCAGACTGACCGACGGATACCGCTGCCGGAGCACCGCCTGTACGGTCTCCGCAGAAAGCCGCAGCTCTGTCTGATATTCCGGCGCAGAAAGATCGCCTGCCGAATCTGTATTCACCAGATAGGGCAGCGCATTGCCCCAGATCTCCGCCGCACTTTCGGTCATGCCCGGTGAGATCGCGTGATATGCCGCCGCGATCGGTTCGCCGTCCGCCGTCAGGATGTCGTCTGAGACCGCAGCCACTGCCGCGGCAATGTTCCCGTACCGGCTCTCATAGGCATCACCCCAGAGCGAACGCAGTTCATCCGGCATATAAAACGCCTGATAGGCAGCAGGATCATTGGAAAAGTCCGCGCCGCAGAGTGCCGGATCCTGCCGTTCGCGATTCTGTGCGGCAATGCGTTCGGCATAAGTGTGCGCTGCGACTGCCTGCGCTTTGAGCGCCTCCGCAGCAAAGGAGGACGGCATCTCCGCGGCGACTGTCCCGATCAGATAATCCCGCACACCGACCGTCTCAATGCGGCCGCTCCGGATATCCAGCACACGGTACGTCCCGCCGGATTCGCCTTCCGGCTGCTGCTGCGGTCTGCGGACGCCCCGCACCGCCATCGGCAGAAGCAGCAGAAACGCCGCACACAGAACATAAAATCGGATCCGCCCGTTCATACCATCCCTCCGGTTTCGCAAGATTAGGGTTGACAGTTTCGCAAAAAAAGGGTATAATAATAGAGAATGCAATATTGATGCTGCTGCGGGCATGTTCCCGCGCAGAACAAAGGAGAAAATTATGGCTGCTGTCACAAAAGATACGCTCATCCAGAACTTATGCGATTCCCTGCGGGAATATTCCGCGATCAGCCCTGAGCTCTTCCAGAAGTATCAGGTGCACCGCGGTCTCCGCCATTCCGACGGCACGGGCGTCGTCGCCGGCATCACCAAGGTCTGCAATGTCCACGGCTACATGATGAACGAGGGCGAGGTCGAGCCGATCCAGGGTGAGCTGATCTACCGCGGCTACCAGATCACCGATCTGGTTCACGCCGTCGAACAGGAAAACCGCTTCGGCTATGAGGAAGCGGCATATCTGCTGATCTTCGGCAAGCTGCCGAACGCCGAAGAGCTCAAGACCTTCCGTGAGCTGCTCGCAGAATACAGAGAGCTGCCGGACGGCTTCGTGATCGACATGATCGCGAAAGCGCCCTCCAACAATATCATGAACAAGCTCTCCCGCGCTGTGCTCGCGCTCTATTCCTATGACGATAACTGCGAGGTGCGCTCGCTCGAAAACGAAGTCCGCATCGCGCTTTCGATGGTAGCAAGAATGCCGGTCATCATGACCGCCGCCTACCAGGTCAAGCGTCAGCACTTCGATCACGAAAGCCTTGTCATGCACCCGCTGCGTCCGGAGGAGTCCAACGCAGAGACTATTCTCTCCCTGCTCCGTCTGGACAGACAGTACACACCGGAAGAGGCGCATCTGCTCGATGTCTGCATGATGCTCCACGCAGAACACGGCGGCGGAAACAATTCCGCGTTCACCTGCCGCGTCCTCACTTCCTCCGGCACCGATCCCTATGCAGCATATTCCGGCGCGATCTCCGCGCTCAAGGGCTTCCGTCACGGCGGCGCCAATATCAAGGTCATCCACCAGCTTCGCTATTTCCGTGAGGGCATCCGCGATGTCACCAACGAAGGCGAAGTGGCAGACTTCATCCGCAAGGTGCTCCGCAAAGAGGCAGGCGACGGCGCAGGTCTGATCTACGGCATGGGACATGCAGTCTACACGCTCTCCGATCCGCGTGCTGTTCTGCTGAAGGAAAAGGCATTCGAGCTCGCAAAGGGTACGGAGCACGAGGAAGATTTCCGCCTGCTGAACCTGATCGAAACGCTCACGCCGCAGCTTGTTGCGGAAAAATCGCAGAATGCCGCAAACAAGAGCATCTGCGCAAACGTGGATCTCTATTCCGGTCTGGTCTATACGATGCTCGGCATCCCGGAAGATCTCATCACACCGATGTTCGCAGTCTCCCGTATTGCCGGCTGGGCAGCACACCGCATTGAAGAAGTGCTGACCGGCGGCAGAATCATCCGCCCGGCATATAAGTCCCTTGCAAAGGCAGTGCCGTACATCCCGATCAGCGAGAGAAAATGAACAGGCTGCTGATGGGCTGGGTATGCTCTGCACTGATGGCTGTCCAGCTGCCCTCCTGCCAGTTTTCCGCCAATATCGAAACGCTGCTCTCCCCGCCGCGTCTGACGGAGGAGCAGGAGCAGATCTATCAGGCACTTCAGCTTTCAGAGGGACAGTCGGTGAGCCTGAAATACCCGAAATCCGGCACGCGGCTCTCCGCCTTTCTGGTGGAGGATCTCGATGAGGACGGCGCTGACGAAGCGATCGTGTTCTACGAGGCAAACCGCAGCCTTGCCGAGGAAAATCCGCTGCGCGTCAGTCTGCTCGACCAGAAGGACGACAAATGGCGCGTGGTGAAGGATTACACCACCGCCGGCGGTGAAGTTGAGCGTGTGGATGTGACGCATCTCGGCAACAATCCGAAAAAAAATCTGATCATCAGCTACAGCATGGTGGACGGCGCGGAACGCACCGCAGAAGTCTTTCAGTACGTCGGCGGCAGCCTCGAACGCACACTCTCCATCCCGTTTTCCATTCTTTCGATATCCGACCTGAACGGAGACGGCAACCAGGAGCTTTTTGTTGCGTCCGCCGCAAAGCCATCCTCCCCTGCTGCGGCATATATCTATTCCCAGACGGAGGACGGAAGCATCCTTCCGCCTGTGCATGTCTTTCTGCCGGAGAGCTTTGCCGATGTCTCGCGCATGAGCAGCGGCATCCTTCCCTATGACGGCAGAATGCTCCCCGCGCTCTATCTCGACTGTGCATCCGGCGCAACGACCGTGCAGACGGCGGTGCTGATCTATGATGATGAGCGCCTCTCTTTGCTCTACGCAGACAGCGCAGACCGCCCGTTCAGCACAGCACGTCCGAGCGGATGTCAGGCGATGGATATCGACTTCGACGGCGAAGTGGAAATCCCGGTGCAGAGCGCATTTTACGGCTATCAGATCGACGCCGGAACACCCGCGCTCACGATGACCGGCTGGTATGTCTGCCGCGGCGGACAGCTGATGCGCGAAAGCGTCTCCTATTACGCCGTACAAAATAATTATGTGTTTATTCTCCCGTCGCGGTGGGAAGGCAAGGTCACTGCTGCGATGGAGTCCGAAGAGATCGTCTTTTATGAATACGATCAGCAGGCGAACGCTGCCGACGGAACGCCTGTCAAAAAAACCGAGCTGCTGCGGCTTGCCGTTGTGAACGATCCCGCCGCCGCAGACGCAATGGAGCAGGACGGCTATCTGATGCTCCGCAGAAAATACGGCAACTATTATATGGCAAAACGAACCGTGCAGGGACACGCGCTCTCGATCACCGACAGCGAACTGATCCTTGCAATGCGCATTATCTGAAAGAGGCAGGAGGTAACCGGTATGAAGCGGGTCTTGGTCTGCGAGGATGAATTGGTCATCCGCGAATTTGTTGTCATCAATCTGAAACGTGCCGGCTATGACGTTGTCGACACCGACTGCGGTGAGGCGGCGCTCCGCGCTTACAGCGAAGCAAACGGCAATTTCGACATTGCCGTGCTGGACATCATGATGCCCGGCATCGACGGTCTGGAGGTATGCAGACAGCTGCGGGCGCAGTCTGCCGAGCTGGGCATCATCCTGCTCACGGCAAAGGCGCAGCAGGAAGACCGGCAGAACGGCATGGACTCCGGCGCGGATATGTACGTCACCAAGCCCTTCTCCCCCTCTGTGCTGACCACGCAGGTCAACAAGCTCTATGCACTGATCCACAAGAAAACCGAAAGCTGAATGCTTTCAGAAACGGAGACAGATCATATGGCGCGATTCAGTGATAAAACAAGAGTGCTCGTCTGTGAGGACGAGGATACGATCCGCGATTTCGTTGTGCTGCATCTCACAAGAGAGGGGCTGGAGGTCGTGGATGTCAACTGCGGCGAGGAAGCCCTGCGCGTGTTTGAACGCGAAAACGGCAATTTCGATGTCGTCGTGCTGGACGTGATGATGCCCGGCATCGACGGCTTCACGGTGCTCAAGGAGATCCGCAAGAAGACGGAAGAGGTAGGCATCATCATGCTGACCGCAAAGACACAGGAAATGGATCAGGTGTACGGACTGATGCAGAAGGCGGATGTCTATATGTCAAAGCCCTTCTCGCCCTCCGTGCTGAAGGCGCAGATCGACCGCCTTGCGGAGCGCACGGCGTCCCGTCCCAAAACACAGGAGGCGCAGGAGCTTCTCGAATCCGGCCCGTTCGTGCTGAATCCCGATTCCATCACCGTGACCAAGAACGGCGAACCGATTGAGCTGACACCGGTGGAATACGAGATCCTCAAGTATTTCCTGCAAAACAAGAATACCGCCCTCGACCGTTCCAGCATTCTCCAGCAGATCTGGGGTGACAGCTATTACGGCGACAACAAGATCGTGGATGTGAACATCCGCCGTCTTCGCATGAAGATCGAGGACGATCCCTCCGATCCGAAATATATCATCACGATCTGGGGCTATGGCTATAAATGGGAGGAAAAGCCGGACACGCGCCGGTGATTCTGAATTATGGCAAAAAAAAGCATAACCCGCCGCTGGATGATCCAGAACCTCGGCGTGATCGTGATTATCCTGCTCGTCATTGAGCTGACGCTGGTTTACGCCGTCACGGCGTACTTTTACAGCTCTGTGCGGCAGTATCTCACATCCAAGGCAAGCGCTGTCAGCGGTCTGCTCACGCGGTATGTCGCGGACGGCACCAATCTGGGGGCGGAGCTCCGCAGCACGTTTGAGAGCTTCTCGGACAAGGACAAGATGGAGCTCATGGCGATCGACTACGAGGGAAGAGTCGTGCTGACATCCTCCGGCTTCTCGCAGAGCTATGTCTCCAGCATGCCGGACTATGAGGCAGCGATGCAGGAAGGCAGCCAGGGCGGCTATACCACCGGACGCACCGGACTGGGCGAGCGCTACATGGCGGTTTGCCTGTCGATCACCGAGCTGAGCCGTGAATACAGCGCGATCCGCGTGGTCACCTCGATGGAGGCCATCGACCGGAGCATCCGCGGCTTCACTGTGACAAGCATGCTCATCACGATTGTCGTCATGCTGATTCTGGTGTTCTCCGGCCTATACTTCGTCGGCTCGATCCTGCGCCCGATCCGCGAGATCAACAACAACACGCAGAAATTCGCACGCGGCGATTTCTCTGCACGGATCAATGAGGAGAGCAAGGACGAGATTGGCGAACTCTGCGCCGGCATCAACCACATGGCGGACGAGCTTTCCAATGCGGAAGCAATGAAAAACGAATTTATCAGCTCGGTCTCGCATGAGCTGCGCACGCCGCTCACCGCGATCAAGGGCTGGGCAGAAACGCTCACGGATATGACCGGCACACCGGAGGGGATCGATCCCCTGACTGTCCAGAAGGGACTGCATGTGATCGTCGGCGAAACGGAGCGTCTTTCCGAAATGGTCGAAGAACTGCTCGATTTCTCGCGTATGCAGAGCGGTCACTTCACCTTGCAGATGAGCACGATGGATATTCTTGCGGAGCTTGGCGACGCCGTGCTGATCTACGACGAACGCGCCAAAAAGGACGGCATCACCATGACCTATGACGAACCGGAAATGCTTCCCTTCGTCTACGGCGACAAAAACCGCATCCGTCAGGTCTTCATCAACGTGATCGACAACGCGATCAAGTATTCCGACAAAGGCGGCTCTGTCCATATCACGGCGGAAGCTGCCGAGGATAACAACGCTGTGCGCATCGTTGTGCAG
>JAFZPL010000091.1 GCA_017550355.1 Oscillospiraceae bacterium
AAACTCCTTTCAGAATTTGGGGTAACATTTTATTTGATGAAGATGCCCGCATCATTGGTGCGTGCGCTGAATTCCTGCTCGACTCTGCGCACCTCATCCTCCGCGGCTACAAACGCATCTACGATCAGCGGGTCGAAATGCCTGCCGGAGCCCTCCTTGATAATGCCCATTGCCTTTTCAAAGGAGAACGGCGCCTTGTAGCTGCGCTTGGAAACCAGTGCATCAAATACGTCCGCGACTGCCATGACACGCGCCGAAAGCGGGATTTCCTCTCCCTGGATGCCCGTCGGATAGCCGGAGCCGTCCCACTTTTCGTGGTGATATGCCGCAAGGTTCCGCGCTTCGGTCAGATAGCCGTTGCTCGGCACGAGCGCGATTGCCTGCGAAATGATATCCTTGCCGGCGGTGGTGTGTGTCTTCATCACGTTGTATTCGTCATCGTTCAGGCGGTCCGGCTTGTTGAGGATCGCGTCCGGCACCTGGATCTTTCCGATATCATGCAGCGGCGCAGAGTTGCAGACATCCGAGATGTAGTTATCCGTCAGAACATCCTGATAACAGCCTCTTTCCCGCAGCTTGCGCAGAATGATCTCCGTATAGGCGGCAGTTTTGCGGACGTGCGCGCCGGTGTTCTGGTCGCGCGATTCCACGATATCCGCCAGCACCATGATGAGCGCCTTCTGCATCTGCGAGATCTGCTCGGTCTTTTCCTGCACATCCGCGACATAGCGCATACTGTCATCGGAGGTCTTTGCAATCGCGTGATAGAGGTTTTCGACCTCGTCGCCCGTGCAGATCTTCAGGTCGCGGATGCGCTCAATGCTGTTTTCGCGCGCTTCCTCGCTGTCATAGGCGAATGTGCCGGCACTGCGTGCAATGGAGTTGACCGGCAGGATGATGTGGTATTCGATCAGCCACCAGATGACCACGAACAGCATAATGAAGAAGCCCAGGAACAGCGAAATCATCTCAATAAAGAAGTTCCGCTCAATGACGCTGATGCGGTCCATGGAAACATCGGCGGCGGCATAGCAGGCGGTGTTTCCCATCGAATCCTTGACCGGCATATAGGAGGTCAGCAGCCAGCCGTACTGTCCCACCGATTCGATCGGTTCGATCGGTTCGCCGGCAAGCAGCGAGGGTAGCATCGGCAGGAAGTCCGTGTCAAACTGGATGATCTCGCCGGGCTCTGCACCTTCCTCGCCTTCGGAATCCAGGTCAAAGACCACATGGCACCCGTCCGGCATGATCTTGTAGACATAAAGATATTTGATATCCGGGATGCTGTCGCGGACATCGCGCAGGAGGTTTTCCGTATAGATATAACCATCTGCCGCTTCGCCGCTGATGAGATATTCGCCGACCCTGTCTCCGTTGATGGTACTTGCGGCGATGGTCGCCGCGCCCTCTGCCAGCTTGGTGTGATCCTTGATCAGCGCATTGCGGTAGAGATGCAGGCTGATGGCGGTTGCCGCCGCGGCGACTGCGATCAGTGAAAGGCTCAGCACCAGCAGGATCTTGGTGCGCAGGGACATGACGCGGGAATTGGTGTGCTTGGTTGCGCTCGCTTCCTCCTCGGAAAGCGGTGTCTGCATCCAGCCGTTGAAACTGAAGTACCGCTTGACTCGCTCCGGCAGAAAATGCACCAGCAGCAGCACAATGCAGATCGTGACCAGCTTGTCAAAAAAGTCTATGATGAGGTTTGCGGAGAGCAATGCGGCCGCGTCAGAGAACCCTGTCCTTCGGACGATCTCTGCCGCAAGCGATTCGCTGTCGAACGAAATGCCTTCCAGATACCACGGCAGCAGCGTGCCGATGCCGCCGCCTATGATCGTGAACAGGAACAGACAGATCACGACACGCACCCGCCGCTTGAACCGCGTATCATGGGAAAAATATGCAGCTGTGAGCGCGATCATCACATTGAGGATGCCGTAATAGAGTGCGGCAGGATCAGAAATGCTTTTGAACATATTGGTCAGAAAGCCAACGATCACGCCCGGGAGATAGCCGCCCAGAATGGCGGCAGTGACCGTTCCGACGGTATCGAGATACAGCGGCAGTCCGGTCAGCCCGATCAGGCCCGAACACGTCATATTCACAACCACGCCGGCGATGCAGAGAATCACGGCGATCATATTGTCCTTCAGCGTATGTCTGTCAGTCTGGGACTGTACATTCTGCAAAACATGGTCCATAACTGTTCCCCCTTCTTGTCCGGTACACTCCGTGCTTATGGTACAAAGGTTCACATATAAGAATCCATAATAAATTATAGCATATTTCCGGAAAATAAGCAAGCATCCTGTGCAAGAAGTGTCAGAAATTGCCAAAGTGCAGAGGCGCAAAGCGGAAAATGAAGTTCAAAACAGACAAGGTGTGCTGGACTCAGCGCAATATAATACAAATTGTGTGAAAATCACAGCATCAGTTCTGAAAATTTTACACCCTGCCCGATATTTCTTCATCATGATGACTTGCAATTCACCGGATTCTGTGCTATACTATACACAGAAAGGAAGTGACCGCAAATGATCTTTTATTTTACCGGAACGGGCAATTCGCTCCACGCGGCGAGAAAGCTGCTCTATAAAGGCGAACAGCTTGTCGATATGGCAAAGGCACTGG